>JACDZH010000339.1 GCA_013426815.1 Paludibacter sp. | reverse complement strand
CGGACGGAAAACAAACTTTACGACAAAGCTATTTGCCCCTAACACACGCCTATGTCCATTGGCTTATCTGACGTGCAATTAGCGGTCTTTGCTCCCGCATTTCCTTTTGTCGTTTCACGACAGGAAATCCGTCCGCAGACCGCCAAATGCCCATAGCCTTAGCCGTTAGGGGCAATCCAAAAAATGAAAAATTGATTGACTTACGTAGCTAACGAGCGAGGAAGTTAGCCGTGACTTTTATATATTTGTAGCGCTCTTTGAAAGGCCGATTTTACAACTGTTGCTGCCAAGCACGAGCGCAATCCTGGTTGAGATGTCTGCGATGACTTAAGTGGTGGTTCCTTTACAGGAAACCCCGTTCAGAATATTGATTTTCTTGCCAAAAGCACATCTCCAAAGAGTTTTTTTTAAAACTGCAAATTATGACAGACGTAGACAAAATTTCAATGGAAATTGTCAATCCTCGAGCAGCAGGTGTTGACATTGGAAGTCGCTCACATTGGGTGGCAATTGGACAGGGTCCAAATGATTTTAAAGAATTCGGTGTATATAATGAAGATTTATTCGCTATTGCACAGTGGCTCAAAGAAAATGGTATTAAAACCGTGGCAATGGAAAGTACCGGAACATATTGGCAATCACTTTATGCGGTGCTTATGTCTGAAGGTTTTCAGGTAATTCTGTGTAATGGGAAATTCACTAAGAATATCAAAGGCAAGAAAACGGATATTCAGGATTGTCAGTGGATTCAGAAATTGCACAGCATTGGTTTACTTTCGGGAAGTTTCTTACCAGACGAGTCAACAGAACAACTTCGGACTTTTTGCCGACATCGTTCCAATCTTCTGGCTTCGGCAGCATCTGCTTCTAAGAAAATGCAGAAATATCTACGGTTGCTGAATCTGCGGTTGGATGTGGTGGTCAATGATATTTGCGGACTTACAGGTATGGCAATTATCAAAGCCATTTGCAACGGAGAAAAGAATCCGGAGCGACTAGCTGATCTTCGGCATCACAACTGTAGGAAATCGAAAGAAGAAATTGCAAAAGCCTTGCATTCCAATGGACGGCAAGACTATCTTTTTACGTTGAAACAAGAATTGGAAATGTACGAACTGTTTCAAGCCAAAATAGCTCTATGCGATATTGAGATTGAAAAAATGCTCAATGAAACCATTGACAATGACGAAAATAAGAAACAACATTATATTGAGAAAAAAGCGTACAAAAAAATCAACAAAAACACGCCCAAGAATATTGATTTAAACCTTATGGCTTATCAGCATTTTGAAGGTGTAGATTTAATGGCAATTGAAGGAATGAGCTATTCCACGGTGCTTTCACTAATCAGCGAAGTTGGTGTAGATGGAATAAAGCGTTTCCCAACAGCAAAACATTTTGCCAATTGGCTCAGACTGGCACCCAATAACAAAATAAGTGGTGGTAAAGTCCTTTCGAGCAAAGTTCCGAAAGGAAGTAATCGTTTGAAAATTGCACTCAGAAATGCCGCAAATGCTATAGGAAATTTGAAAGATTCAACACCTTTACGAGATTTCTTTCAAAGAATCAATTTCAGAAATGGACGAGTATCAGCAATCAGTGCCACAGCACGAAAATTGGCGGTAATAATTTGGAATATGGTGGTGAAAGGAGTTCCTTACCACAATCCGGAAGAATACCTATTCAGAGACCAGAAAAAGAAACTAGGATTACTTAAAAGAATCCAAAAACAAATAACTAAATTTGAACTCGAAAGCACCGACTTCCAATTTTCTAGTTGACTAATTATCAATTATTTATTTGGTCGTTAGTCAGAAGTGTAGAAAAATAAAAAGAAAGAAAATGCAAATGACAAAAAGAACGTTTAAACTACTGGTAATTACATTTGTAGTGTTGACAACTTTGAGTATGTGTAATGTAAAGACTGACTCTCTTGATTATATTAGACTAGAAATTGAGCATTCAAGAAGAATTCCTAACAACAAGGTAGATATTGAAATAAAGAAAGAGAAAGAGAAATATTTACTTCATATTGAATCATTACCGTTATTTAAGACCAAAGAGTGGGAAAAGACTATAATTGACACGTCTTTTGAGATTGAGGAAAAAGATTTTAGAAAGATAAGTGACGAAATCCCAAATATCATAAAAAGCGACTTTACAAAATCAGATGTTGTAGGCCTTGATGGAGCGACTTATTCTTTAAAATTCAAATTCAACGGCAAAGAAAAAGAGTATAATTTTTGGACACCAGATTATGACACAAAAGAAAGAGGACTTACTAACTATTTGAAAATATGCAAATTGATTATTGAAACAGCAGGATTGAAAGAAAAGGAAGTGTTATAGTCATTGTAACAAATTTGTAGAATTCGACAGTTTAGCGCAACAACCAAAACAAATTGAGAAAACACATAAAAAGATAATAATCAAACACCTAGCCCCTAACACACGCCTATGTTCATTGGCTGGTTGACGTGCATTTCGCGGTCTTTGCTCCCGCATTCACCTTGTCGTTTCACGACAGCGAATGCTCCCGCAAACCGCCAAATGCCCATAGCCTCGGTCGTTAGG
>JACDZH010000338.1 GCA_013426815.1 Paludibacter sp. | reverse complement strand
TTGTCTGTTAAAATATAATCTATATATTTGTACCCCGAGACAACGCAGGACACACGGCCAGCTGCCAACACACGCCTATTGGCATTGGCTGGCTGACGTGCAATTGGCAGGTTTTGCTCCCGCATTCACCTTGTCGTTCCACGACAGCGAATGCTCCCGCAAATGAAACATACCGTACAACGGTGCCGCCAAATGCCCATAGCCTCGGTCGTTAGGCGGCTTAGTAAAAAAAACTATTTATATAATTATCAACAATTTAAAAATTATTTTTTTATGAAAACACAAATTATTTTATTTAATTTATTTATTGCATTTTTTAGTGCAACTGGACAAGTTCAAATCGACAAACCTTATGACTTCCCTACTAAACCTGGTTCCACGAAATGGGAATCTCTTTCCACAGGTCAAGAAATGGTAGATGTTTGTCAGATTCCAGATTCAATTTTAAGTAAACTATCAACTCAAGCATTAGCTCAAACATGTCTTAATTATCCTTTATTTTTTCAACACACAGCATTAAACGATGAACGAAAAGCAATTGATGAAATAATTAAAGAGTTTAATGGTCTGAATGAGTTAACTTTAAGAGAAGATGGACTCAAAGAACTTATAAATCTTTATAAAGAGATACCTGTTGAGAAAACACCTTATTTACAAACAAATGCAGATGATGTCCCTTACAAAATCATATATATAGAACTTATTTTAGCTAATGATAGATTTATTGGGAAAGCAAAAAAAACAAAATTAAATGATATTAAATCTGCGTTTTTAATCAAATACAACAGTAAACTAAAAAATCAAAATATACATAGTCTATTTAGCATAAGAAAAACTTTATTATTAGGTGCGATAACTACCTTGAAATTAGACTCACTGAATTCTGTAAAATCTGATAACAAAGAAAAAATCCAACACTTCATTGATCAGTATGAGGTCGCAAAAGCGGATGAATTAACCATTATATCAAAAATTATCACAGAACAATGAATTCAAGATGTATAATATTGATGTTATTTATATTTTCATTTTTCTCTTGTGAGCATAATGAAAATTTAGATGAAGAGCAATATCTGATAATTATAAAGGACCAATTAGTTTGTATGAATATGCCACGACCAAAAGGTTCTTATAATTATCCTGTATTGCCTGGGATGGAAAAGTGGAAATTATTTACTACCACCCAAGAAATGATAGAGGCTTGTCAAATACCAACAAGTATCCTTAAAAAACAAACTACTCAGGCTGTATTTCAAGGAATATGGGAATATCCTTTTTTCCCGGAAATTACATTTAGGCATAACTACTATCAGCAAGACTTTGAAACTGTATTTGCAAATACAAGTGTTTACAATGAATTTATTACTCGCGAAAATGCAGGTCAATGTCTCTATTCACGCATACTTTTGGTAAATCCAATATATCCAACTTCCATTTACTCAAGAGGGCTAGAGTTATTTATGTCTCAATCTATCTACTTACTACAATTGAGTATCGAAGAAAAGAAAAATCTAATTAAAGTATCTTTTAAAAACGATTCATTACGTCAAGTTAACAATATGCAGGAAAAAGATGTCATGAGAGAAGTGACTTGGTTATTAATCAGTAGAACATTATCTAGTGCAGGCTACAAACCATTTATAAATTTAGTCGATACCAACACTCAGTTAAAAACATTTGTCGAGACTTCAACTATTAACGTTTCTTCAAATGAGGAATATGACAACTTCTTTAAAATAATTATTTCCAATGCACAAACATTTATTAACTAATTAATTTTATTACCCATGAAAAAAACTTATAAAACAACAGCAATTCTTTTTTCTATTTTATTCTTGTTTGCTTCTATTTTTGTGTCAGCACAAACTGTCACATTACATACTCCAAATGGTTCAACTGTAGAAGCTTTTATGAATGTTGAAATGGCTTCTCAAGATATTACATATTACACAAATTTGTATAGAAATTCATATCCTCAGGCTGAAGTTTTGGCAAATGCTAGTAGTACTTATAATTGTCATAGTTACGCTTGGAATTTGTCAGAAGGTGGTGCTGCAATTTGTTGGTTAAATCAAAGCCCTGATTTGCATAAATACTGGGATGATTACAGTTATTTTGAAACAACTGAATCCAATACAAAAAAAATTTTCTATTATAATGGTGATCACTCTGCAATAAAATCAAAAACGGTTGTAGGCAAATATGAGTCAAAATGGGGAGCTATGCCACTAATGCGTCATGCTCCAGAATATGGTCCAAGCATATATAATATGACTTATCGTAAATATTATATTAAGCTCTCTGATTTGTGTTCCATTTCTGGTCTATCTCAAATTATTTGTGGTCAAGGCACATACTCAATTCAAAATCTACCTGCGGGTTATACTGTTTCTTGGACTTCAAGTCCTTCTGGTATAATCAGTCATCCAGTTACAGGAAGCCAAATAACAGTTACAAAAATTGGCAATGGCAATGTAACCTTAACTGCCACAATTAATTCGGCACTTGTTCTGACAAAAAACATGTGGATTGGTCCTCACACAACAATAAATGGAATCGAAACAATGCTGAAAGGAAGAACTAGAAC
>JACDZH010000337.1 GCA_013426815.1 Paludibacter sp. | reverse complement strand
TATATACACAAATTTTTAAACACTTTTGTGACTAAAAAAACACACTCTAATTAACTGTAACTATTTATGTCTGTTTTTTTTTTCAATTTATATCTGTTTTAAACTGCTTTATCCGTTAAATCCGCTTTGCAATTCTTTTGAATTTCTTTCCTTGAAAATTAATCTTTAATCTGTCAAAGTAGAATTAAATATTTGTATGAATTAAGGGTTGAAAATTTATATTGTCATTCAACAATTTTAACTACTAACTACCTTACAACATTATTCTCAAATTTTCATTCTGATTCGCCATTCTTGAGGGTACAAATTATTACATCTGCTTCCAACATTTTTGACCCACCCAATTGGCTGACTTTTATAACAAACCAAAATGTAACCTCTCTTGGATTGAGGAAGTTGTATGGCTTCTTTTCTCAAATAAGAAATCGCGTTTTTATAATCAACTTCTACATTTTCACAAGATTCTATGTCGAATTCTTTCGAAAGCGCAGTACAAACCGATGGTATAAAATCAGTTCCTTTAATTTCGCCCAATAAAATTCCTGAATGCATACATTTCAGGTGATTTTCGATTAACATAAAATCATCAAATCCTTTTTTATAGTAAGCCTTTATCGAATTATTATCCTTAAATGTAATCCAACGTTCGGGTTCAATTAATAACAACGGAGAAATACCAATTTTATTAAATGATTTTATTCCTTTTTTTATATCTTTTTTATTTTTTAATGGAGATGATATTTCAGATTTTTTTTGAAGAACAGTTAAAAAAAATCCTTCACCTTTAGTTTTATGCGGATAAAATCGATAACCAAAATCAGTAATAGTAATATCATGGTTTCCCTTTACATCTATTTTCAACAATTCAGCACCAAGATTTTCGCAAATCCATTGCACGTTTTCCTCATTTTCTTCGCGATTAAAAGTACAAGTGCAATAAACCAGTATACCCTCAGTTTTCAGTGCTTCCCATACCCCAGCAACAATTTTGCGCTGGCGTTGAACACATAATCTTACATTATACTCCGACCATTCTTGAATGGCACCTGCATCTTTGCGGAACATTCCTTCACCAGAGCAAGGTGCATCGATTACTATTGCGTCAAAAAATCCGGGTACTTCAGCAAAGTCTTTCGCTTCGTTATTAGTAACTATTACGTTTGCATCACCCCATTTTATAATGTTTTCAGCTAATATATAAGCACGTGAGCGAATAATTTCATTACTTACCAATAAACAGGATACCGGCAAGTATTGCGTTAATAATGTAGATTTTCCACCCGGAGCTGCACATAAATCGAGTACTTTACTGGCATTTGAAAAGTGCTGTTTAACTGCCTGATACAAAAACATTGAACTAGCATCTTGCACATAATAAACGCCGGCATGAAAAAGTGGGTCGGCAGTAAAAAGTGGTCTTTCTTTTAAATAATATCCTTTCTCACACCAATCAACTCGTTCATTCGAAGGTATATATTCCATCTTATCATTTACTCTAATACTTGTAGGAGGATTACTTTCAAGTGCCTGTTTCAGTGCCCAAAATTCATCACCTAATAGATTTTTGGTTCGTTTAATAAAAGTTTCGGGTAAAATCATTGAATATATTCAAACTATCAATTATGAGTAACACTTTTAGTATTTTTTCAATATTTTAAAGTCAGATGCAGCATTGTACAATTGAAAATAAAAAGAAAGCAGTGAAATTAAGTATCACTGCTTCCATTCTTTCATTTTTTTAGAGAATCAAGCTTTATTTACTTCAATAATTCGAAGTGCTAAATCAAGAATTTGAGTGTCATCTAACATGACTAAACCGCCATCTGGACCTGGTTCAATATGTACTCCACAACTTTTACCATCTATGTAGTTGTGTCCACCGAAATAATTACGAACAGTTTCTTTTTCTAGACCAAGTTCTTCTGCAATCTTGGTCATACTACCGCTTGGAAGCGAATCTTTTACTTTACGTAGTTCGTTGAATGTTATCGTTTTCGTCATGACTTTTGGTATTAGAATAGTTTGTAAAATTTTGATTTAAAAATTGCAATAAACGTAGTGCATTTTTTTGAGATGACAAAACCTTTTTGAATTATTTTTTTCAAATTTTTTTAATTTATCTATTTTCAATTTACAACCAATTGAAATATAGACATATAATAACTCACTAAAAATTATACAAATATCATTTTAAAAGATGGTTCTACTACCTTTTGTGAGGGTTGATTGTTAATTTAAAAAATCAAGCACAATTTGCACATCCCGAGCTTTGGAAATTACACCTATTTTTTCACAATAGAATCACATAATTTCTTTTTATTATTTAAAGTATAACATAGTACTATAACTTCGACATTGCTTTTCATATCAAATTGTAAAGCATCCATTTTATATATTTTCAAAGAAAATATATAAAACTATCTGAATATTTATTCTCTTAATTTTTTTTGTATATGTGGAACTATTTGTTTAAATTGTTAATTGTCGTAATACCTATACAAATTCTAGTAGTACCAAAAAGTTAGGGTCTTATTTCGATTAATTAGAGTGTGTTTATAAAGTCCTATATTTTTTGCTCGATTTTATAAAA
>JACDZH010000336.1 GCA_013426815.1 Paludibacter sp. | reverse complement strand
ACTATAATACAGCTTTTTACAAAATGAAGGCTCGAAAACTGTCAAAGTCAGGAGCACCTGACTCTCCCGATAGCTATCGGGACAGGGGGTCACTGGTTCAAGCCCAGTTGGGCCCACAATTAAATCAAGGTTTCTCAGAAATGTGAAATCTTTTTTTTGCCTGAAATAATACTTTTATGGTGTTTTTCATTCTATATTCTTCATTCTACATTCTTCATTCTACATTCTCCTCTTGTCATATTATTTTCATTTAGTTGACTTATTAACGCAATACTATAACCCTTACTTTGCATAAAAAAAACGAATTTATGCAAACACAAAAATTTTATCCTACAATTGTTATTTCCGATGTTCACCTTGGAACAGAACATTCTAAAACAACTGAACTAACTGATTTCTTACGAACGGTGAATTGTAATAAGCTTATAATGAATGGCGATATCATAGATGGTTGGCATTTGCAAAAAGGAGGTAAAGGAAAATGGAAAAAGGAACATACCGATTTTTTTAAAGTCATAATGAAAATGATGGAAAATCACAATACTCAGATTATTTATATACGTGGTAATCATGATGATTTTATTGATCATTTAGCACCACTTTCGTTTGGTAATTTGTCAATTGTGAATGATTATGTACATGAAAAAAACGGTAAATTATATTATTTTATACATGGCGATATATTTGATAGTGTTACCTCCAAAATGGTTTGGCTTGCCAAGTTGGGCGATATTGGTTACAAGTTTTTGCTTTGGGTAAACAGATTGTACAATATCTATCGAGCCAACAATGGTATGGAATACTATTCGCTATCTCAAAAAATAAAGCAAAAAGTAAAATCGGCTGTATCCTACGTTTCCGATTTTGAAAAGGAATTGGTGTCGTTGGCTCGTGCTCGACATGCAGATGGTATTATTTGCGGACACATTCACCAACCTGCTAATACGCACATTGATGGCATACATTATCTAAACTCTGGCGATTGGGTTGAAACTATGTCGGCATTGCTCGAACACCAAGATGGAACTTGGGAGGTTTACATGCACCACAACAATGCCATTAAACCAGAACCACAGGAGATAATGAAAAATGTTTTTGCACTTTCTCCTCAAGAAAATGAAGGTATGAAGGTGGCTTTTTCGCATTATTATTAATCCCCTGAAATTGGGGTACTTTAAAAACCACATTTCAATTGAATAATTAATTATCCTGATGATAAATGAAATTTCATATATCAAAAATTTCTCAATAACTATTGGGATTCGGACATACAAAGATATGATTTTTGATGATTCTAACTACTCTCAATTCCCCAATAAGGGGGTTAGCTTCTAATTTAAAACACATGAAATACCTATTTGTAATACAAGGCGAAGGCAGAGGTCATTTTACGCAAGCCCTAAGTTTAAAAAGTTTGCTCGAAAAAAACGGACACCAAGTAGTAGGCGTAATGGTAGGCAGCAGTGCCAAACGTGTATTGCCTGCGTTTTTTACCGAAAAAATAAACAGTGATATTATTCAGTTTCAAAGTCCCAACTTTTTACCCACGCCTAATGGTAAACATTCGTCACTTATTATCAGCATTCTTTACAACCTATTGTTATTGCCCGTTTACATAAAAAGTATGCTAAGCATTCGTAGTACAATAAACGAAAAGCAACCCGATGTAGTTGTCAATTTTTATGAATTGATGTGTGGCTTAACATACGGCATTTTTAAACCCAATGTGCCAATGATAAATGTGGCGCATCAATATTATTTCCTTACACCCGATTTCAGATATACAGGCAATAATCCTTGGCAATTTAAATTGCTGAACTTTTATACAAGGCTTACTGCCATGAACGCTTATAAAATGTTGGCACTTTCATTTCGAATTGACGACAATTCATATTACGGAAATATTGCCATCGTACCTCCACTTCTTCGCCAGGAAGTCCTTCATAAGCAAACAAAAACGGGAAATTATATTCATGGATATATGCTTAATAGCGGTTATGCAGTTGAATTGACACAATGGAGCAAAAGAAATGAAGGTCAACAAATTCATTTTTTTTGGGATAAAAAGAGTGCCAATCAAACTGAGATATTGACTCCTAGTCTCACTTTACATAGGCTGAGTGATACACTTTTTCTGGAATATATGGCTGGCTGTAAAGCATATGCTACCACAGGTGGATTCGAGTCGGTATGTGAAGCCATGTATATGCAGAAGCCAGTAATGATGGTGCCTACGCACATTGAGCAAGAATGTAATGTGATAGATACTATCCGGTCTGGTGCAGGTGTTACTTCTAATGAATTTGACCTGGATATGCTACTGGAATATTTGCCTAAGTATAAGAAAACGATGGAATTTAAATATTGGACACGCACAGCAGAATCACTTTTTATATATGAATTGACAAGAATTGAATACGAATCATCAAATATCCTTGCAACAATATAATCTGTTATATAGTTTGTCAAGTATGACAACGTTGTTTATTTTAAATTTAATACATTTTGATTCATTGATTATTTTTAGTTTTAAAGTCTTTAATGAATATGAGTATCGGGTGTTGTACCTAAAGAAAAAAGTTTACATTTGTCTTTCATA
>JACDZH010000014.1 GCA_013426815.1 Paludibacter sp. | reverse complement strand
AATATTGTTGATAAACAACCATATAACAAATTAATTCAAATAATCTCTAATATATAAATTTAGTGAATCATGAAAAATAAATTAATCGCTGTTATTCTTGCTATTGTTACTTGCTTTTCAGTCAGTGCTCAAACTCGTAAAGACATAAAATCCATGTATCACAGTGCATATAGTTATGAAGTATCGTGCCTTGGAGTGGGGCAGGATGGTACAAAAGCCATAAAAGTATGGGGTTATGGTAAAAACGCAGATGTTGCCGCCTTTAATGCTAAAAGAGATGCTGTAGCTGCAGTTATTTTTAGAGGCGTTCCGGGTGGAAATGGTGCAGCTCCAACACCAGCCATACTATCGATAGATGGTTATGAAAAAAATGCCGTGTTTTTCGACGAATTTTTCAAAGCCGGCGGAATGTACTTGAATTTTATTAACCTATCTACCGATGGCGTTCCAAGTGGTGAAGACAGAATAAAAATGAGTAAGGGGTATAAAGTAGCAATTTGCGCATCTGTTAATTATAATGGTCTAAGGGCTTTTCTCGAAGAAAAAGGAATTGCCAAAAAATTAGATGCTGGGTTTTAATAATTAACAATTATCGAGATATATAACAGAAAACAAATCAAAAAAAATTTGAATATGAAAAAATTAGTATTATTAATTTCAATATGTGTCCTAAGTGCTATTGCTTGCGGTCAGGCAAAAAAACCCACTTTAATGATAGTGCCCAGTGATAATTTTTGTATTTCGAAAGGATATTTTACTACCTTAAATAACAATGGAGTTGAACAAAAAATCCCGAATTATAAAAAAGCATTTCAGGAAAATGACCAAATACGAATGGTGATAACCAAAATGGGTGGAATTATGTCCGAACGCGGATTTCCGCTGAAAGATCTGGAACAAACCATGAAAACCCTTGAGAATGAAAGTGCCGAATTAAGCATGATGTCTTCGAAGAGTTCAAGTGCTGCCATTAAAGAGTCGTCTTTAGACGTATTGAAACGAACAGCTAAAGCCGACATCCTTATGGATCTCGATTATAGTATAAAACGTCAGGGTCCAAATCAGGTTATCACATTTAATCTCAGAGGTTTGGACGCTTACACCAATAAGCAAGTGACTGCAGCTGCCGGAGTTGGATCACCATCAGCATTTGCTTCGGCAGATTTGTTGTTGGAAGAAGCCGTTTTGAGTCACATGGACGAATTTAATGGTCAATTGAGCAAACATTTTGACGACATGTTTAAAAATGGTCGTGAAGTGACTGTTGTGGTAAAAGTTTGGAGCAATTCCGAAGTCGATTTAGAGAAAGATTTTACGGTAAATGGCGAAACCGAATCATTGACCCAACATATCGAAAATTGGATGAGCAAAAATACGGTTTCCGGAAGATTCTCCACTATTGATGCTACCGAAAATGTACTGAAAATGGAACAAGTACGCATCCCAATGATGTACACCAACAGTAGTGGACGCGAAGTTGCTATGGACACAAAACGGTTTGTTACAAATTTGAATAAGTATTTGTCTGCTACACCATTCAATATCGAAACAAAAATTTACCAACGTGGATTGGGTGAAGCTTGGTTAATTATTGGCGAAAAATAAAAATTAATTACTAAAAATTCATCAAAATGAAAATATTATTAAGTAATATTATCATCCCATTATTGATGTTAAGCACTTGTATTACAGCTTATTCACAGAATAATACAACAAATAGTGATGACCATAAACGCATCACTATTGCACCAACATTGCCGGCTGAACTCAATACTTTTCCATCTACTTCGCTCAAAATCTTGCTTGGTAAAATGAAATCAATGGTGGGTTTAAATGGATTAAGTGCCGTTGAAGGAATAAATATGTTTGTGATATATCCGCAAATTTCTATACTGAATAGTGATGTAACAGCTACTACTCCGGCAATGTATTCATACCGATTGGAAATTGTTTTTAATATTGCTGATTATTACTCGGGCAATATCTACGCCACATCATCGCAA
Source organism: Paludibacter sp. (assembly GCA_013426815.1). Classification (GTDB taxonomy): domain Bacteria; phylum Bacteroidota; class Bacteroidia; order Bacteroidales; family Paludibacteraceae; genus Paludibacter. Next base: position 25,335 of record JACDZH010000014.1, on the reverse strand, counting down.
GAAGTAGTGGGCGTTGGAAGAACCCAAACAGTAGCTTACAATGCAGCATTTCAACAAATTAACGAACGGAGCGGTAAGTATAAAGTAATGCTCGAAAAGGGAAAGGAAGAAATATTGGGATATTACAATACCCATTGCGATCTGGTGATATCCAAAGCAAAAAGTCTTGCTGCGCAAAAAAAATATGATGATGCGTTAGATATTCTGAATGCTGTTCCTCCTGTTTGTCGCGAATGCTTCGACAAGTCGAATGCTGCTGCGGAGGAAATTGCCAAAAACTTGCAAACAATTTCACCTCAATCAATCCCTACCGACAATTTGCCTGAAAATAAGCCGTTTATAGAAAATAATGTCCTAGTTGAATAGGGCAATAATATTTTTATTCGGTTTAAATGCGCCAGAAATATTGGAGCAATTACCAATGTTATTTTTGAACTTATAAATAAAAATTTGGGTTATTTTGCCCAGTATTTTTATAAGATTTACGAAACATTTGTAATCAACATAAAAGGTGTAGAACTCATGATAACGAAATTGAAAGTTGGCGAGTTAGAAAATAATAATTATCAGAAAGCAACGATTATTCCCGAAGTGAATACAAAACTCGTTTGTGATTTCCAGAAAGTAAAGGAAATCAAATCATTACGTTTTTTAATCAATTAGAATTATTTCAGATTTAAAATTATAACCATAACTAATTTACCAACTTGATATGAAAAATCCGAAACTCATTTTATACTTGTTTATAACCATTTTTTTTTCGGTCAATGCACAAGTTTCGGTAGTTGAAAAAAGTGGAAAGAAACTGGGCTGGCATTATCAACTTGAGAAAGGTTTTATTGTTGGTATTGGCAATGCAAGTACCATTGAAATGGCAAAAGAAAAAGCTATGTTAAATATGAAAGCGCAAATTGTAACTTCAATAGCAGATAATATTACAAAATCGTCTGAACTGAAAAAAGTAGAAACTACAAATGATAATGTAGCTAAATCATTTCAAAGTTATTCAGATATAATAACTTCAAAATCAAGCAAACAGGATTATCTTGTAGGAATTTCTCAGGCTAATATCAGCGAAATATATTGGGAAAAACTGTTTGACAAGAAAACTAAAACTACTTCTTATCAATACTTTATAAAATACCCATTTAATACCTTTGACCTCGAGAAATTAGTACAGGATTTTGTTGAAAAAGATAATCAATTGACCATGGAGTTGGAAAATGCGTTGAAATCACTTGAAAATTTCAAATCGATAGAAGAAATAAAGGAAAGTCAGTCGATATTAACATCTCTATTTCAGACATTTATTGACCAACGGAAAGCAAAAGCAAAAATTGGAATCGAAAAATGTAGTAGCTTATTGGAATCGGTCATAATTCAAAATGAAGAAAGTACACTGGGTGTGGTAAAGTATGGATTATATATTCAACAACGTAGAATAACTACCGCAAGTAAACCGGTCATTTCGTCCGAATGTGCAATTGTTGAAAACAAAAAGCTTGGAGGTGAAATTTGTTTATTACGCTATCGGTATGATGACTGTTATGCCGATTCGGACAATAAAATAAAAGTTAGTTATTCGTTTGGCACTGGTAGAACCGACCACTTGTTCTTTTTTGATATTACCGAAAATAAAGCCGATCTCAATCTGATAGGAACAATCAAAATCGTTGAAGGAACAATTGATGGTGATGCAATTCTCAATACAAAATGTAAAATTGAATTAATTTCAAAGTTCGATAGTCCCGTTAATGTAAATAATATTACTTTTGAATGGAAGCAATATAACGTAGTTTGCGATATCCCATTGAATGAAACAATAACTGGAAAAGGTATTCATGCAGTTGAATTTTTAATTCCACGTTTGCCTCTGACTTCAATTTCTACAGTAACAAATCCCGAAAACAAAGTAAATGGTGCAATTTCTTTCACATCGGCTAATGGTAAGCAAACAAACAAAATCAGAATTTATCAAAAAGATTATATTACAAGCTGGTAAAACGCAGAAAGTGATAATACAAGATTGATTTCTATATGCTTAAGAAATAAAAAACTCCCGCAAATCGGGAGTTTTTATTATTTCAGAGGAATCGAAAGTCATGAAAAATTATTTTCATTTCAACATTTCCTATTCAATGAAATAAATTCAGAAAAACACTTGGTACAGGAGTTTCGAAGCTTACAATTTCAAGTGTCATGGGATGATAAAAAGCCAAAATGCGGGCATGCAATCCCAATCGGGCAATAGGACTTACACTGGCTCCATATTTTTTATCGCCAACAATTGGATGTCCAATTCCTTCCATGTGAACACGGATTTGATTTTTTCTGCCGGTTTCAAGTTCAATTTCTAGTAAAGAATACTTTTCGTTTGATTTTATACAACGATAATGAGTAACAGCTTGTTGACCACCATTATCAGAATTGCTGGAATGAATTTTCAATGATTTTTCGTTTTCCGAAAGCCATGTCACAATTTTATCCTGCTCATTTTCCACTTTTCCTTCTACCAATGCCACATAAACACGTCGTGTTATCACATTATGCCAGTGTTCCTGTAAAGCAAGCTGTATTTCACGGCTTTTGGCAAACATGAGTATGCCTGAAGTTTCACGGTCGAGACGGTGAACTGTATAAATCCGATTTTGATGGGAACTTTTCTTAACATAGTTTCTCAGAATCGAAAATGCAGTAGTTTCGTCATTGTCGCCAGTGCTCACAGTGAGCAAGCCCTCTTTCTTTTCTACAATTATCAAATATGCATCTTCAAATATGATTCGAAGTTTGGGGTGAGTAAGTTCAATATTACCACGTGAACTATTAACGATTATAATATCGTTGATTTTAAGCACCTGATTGAACTGTGTTGTAATTATATCGTTTACAGTCACTTGCCTGTGAGCTAAAAGCGATTTTACAGAGTTTCTACTCATTCCGCCCATTTTGGCTAATAAAAATGTCATTAACTCAATAGCTTCAGTAGCTTTGAAATGAGTCGGTTTTGGTGTAGGAATAAATTTAGTTTTATTTTTCATTTGAAGAGTTTGAAAAGTTTGAATGGTTTGAAAAGTTTGAAGAGTTTAAACAAACTACGTCTGATTCCCCATTTTGGGGCAGAGGGGAAAGATTATGAAATCAGACTTTTTACAACAAAATTTGCAGCATTTTCACCATCAATAGCCGAAGATGTAATTCCACCCGAATAACCCGAACCTTCGCCGGCGGGGAAAAGTCCTAAAATATCTGGATGTTGACCTGTTTCTGCATTGCGTGGAATACGTACTGCCGATGACGATCGTGATTCAACTCCAACTACCACAGCTTTATTGGTCAGATAACCTTGCATTTTACGATCAAATTTTTTAAAACCTTCCCGCAATCGGGAAGAAATTATTTCGGGCAGCCAAAAGTGCAAAGGTGATGAAATTAGTCCCGGTAAATAAGAACATTCGGGTAGATCAGCCGAAAGTTTACCTTTTACAAAATCACCCATTCGCTGTGCAGGAGCCACTTGTCCCAAACCACCATTGTTGGTGAATGCCTGATTTTCAGTATGTTGTTGGAATTTTAAACCCGCTAAAACTCCATAATGATTAAATTCGTCAGGAATATCTTCGGGACGGATTTCCACTACAATTCCGGAATTAGCATAAGGTGAATTTCGTTGCGAAGCTGACATACCATTCACCACAATTTCATTAGAACCGCTGCCTGCAGGAACAATGTAACCTCCCGGACACATACAAAAAGAATAGACGCCCCGTTCATTCACCTGATCTACAAGATTGTAACTGGCAGCCGGTAAAAATTCACTTCGTTCTTTGGAATGGTATTGAATACTGTCAATTAATTCTTGAGGATGTTCGACCCTCACGCCCATTGCAAAACCTTTTGCCTCCAATGCAATTCCATGCCTTTCGAGCATCTCATAAATATCGTGTGCCGAATGACCAGTTGCTAAAATGAGTGTTTTGGCTTCAAATACAGTTCCATCGTTGGTTTTACAGCCAACAACCTGATTAACATCTAACAGTATATCAGTTAATTGCTGTTCAAAATGTATTTCTCCACCGCATGAGGTTATCGTTTTGCTAATATTTTCGATAACAGTAGGTAATTTATCTGAACCAATATGTGGATGAGATTCATATAAAATATTCTCATCGGCACCATGATAATGAAAAATATCTAAGATTTGTTGGGTATTTCCTTTCTTTTTTGAACGAGTGTATAGTTTACCATCTGAAAAAGTCCCTGCCCCACCTTCACCAAAACAATAATTTGAATTCTCTACAATCCCTTTATTTCTATGAAGTTGTGCTATATCTAACTTGCGTTTGTGGGTGTTTTTTCCGCGTTCCAGAATTATGGGTTTTAAACCACCTTCAATCAATTTTAAAGCCGCAAAAAGTCCCGCAGGACCAGCTCCAATAATTAAAACTGGAGTTTTATCTCCCACATATTTGTAATTAAATATTGGCAAACTAATTTCAGGCGCTTCTTCATCCCAATAAACTTCTACCATAATATTTACTTTGGGCATAAAAGTCCGCGAATCGATTGATTTTCTCAAAGTTCGTATGCGTGTAATCCGTTGGGGCGAAATTTGAAGTTTTTCGGCTATTTGCTTATTGAGTAAATGGGGTTTGTATGCTTGCTCAGGAGTTAGTATCAGATGTAGTTCGTTGTGCATAATATTGTTGGAATAATAATGATTGCAAAGATACACAATTTATCAGTACTTATAAATTATCAAATATTTAGTAATTTATACTTTAGGAGTAAGAAAATTTATAAATTCAATTGCGATTAATGTTACAGCCTTTTGTGTTGACCCAATAAAACAATTACGGGACAAACAATAAAACAAAATGCTATTAATCTAATTATAAGATTAATAGCATTTTTTCTGTGATCCGGAAGAGATTCGAACTCTTGACCCACGCCTTAGAAGGGCGTTGCTCTATCCAGCTGAGCTACCAGACCAATTTAAAGTTTACAATTCACAACTGCGAATTGTAAATTGTTTTTTTTGTGGTACAAAAGTACTTTTATTTTCGCAGAGATGCAACACTTTTACCTAAAAATAGGGAAACACACTGTATATATGGCGAAAAATAGCTAATTTTGCAAACTCAAATTAAATCATAAAAATTTAACATTACATATTACAATGAAGGTATTAAAATTCGGCGGAACATCCGTAGGTTCAGTCAATGGAATTCTGAGTGTAAAAAAAATAGTAGAGGCTCAAAAAGAACCTGTCATCATTGTAGTATCGGCGTTATCGGGTATAACAGACGAACTCTACAAAGTAGCAAATTTAGCCTGCGAAGGTAATTTAACATATCTCACCCAATATGAATTGATGGTTAATCGCCATAAAAAGGTGATTGATGGTGTAGTTCCTCAGAATAAAAGAACAGAAGTATTCAACCTTGTTCAGGCACAATTTACCGACTTATCGAATATTTTTCGTGGTGTTTATCTCATTAAAGACATTTCGACCAAAATAATTGATACAATTGTTAGTTATGGCGAAACCATATCTTCCATAATTGTTACCCACGCCATAAATAATGCCGTTCATTTCGATGCAAGGACTTTTATTAAAACCGAAAATCAATTTGATAAACATATAGTTGATTTTGAAATATCCAATGCAATTATTCGTGAAAAATTTGCCAATGCACCACAAATATGTGTTTGCGGAGGTTTCGTATCAACCGATAGAAATACAAATTTTATAACCAACTTAGGTCGCGGAGGATCTGATTATACTGCTGCCATTTTGGCCGCAGCATTGCATGCTTCCATACTCGAAATTTGGAGCGATGTGGATGGATTTATGACTGCCGATCCACGCATAATTAACAATGCGTATGTGATTGAAAAACTGAGTTTTATAGAAGCAATGGAACTTTCCAATTTTGGAGCTAAAGTGATTTATCCACCAACTATTTTCCCCGTTTTTCATCAAAATATTCCTGTCAAAATTAAAAATACTTTTAATCCCGAAGCTGAAGGCACCTATATTTCGCGCGAAAAATCGGGCGAAGCCGCCAAAGCCATCAAAGGAATTTCTTCCATCAACGATACTTCCTTAATAACGGTTCAGGGTCTTGGTATGGTAGGAGTTATTGGTGTAAATCACCGCATTTTCCGTGTATTGGCAAAAAATGGAATTAGCGTATTTCTGGTTTCACAAGCTTCATCGGAGAACACAACTTCTATCGGTGTGCGAAATGCTGACAGTGCAATTGCAGTAGAAGCGTTACGGAAAGAATTTGCCTATGAAATAACACAAGGCGAAATTAATGATATTTTTTCGGAAGATGATTTAGCTACAGTGGCAATTGTGGGCGACAATATGAAACGCACACCTGGAATAGCCGGAAAACTTTTTGGAACGCTGGGACGAAATGGTATTAATGTAATAGCTTGTGCGCAAGGTGCTTCCGAAACCAATATTTCGTTTGTTACCGACCGTAAATCTCTTCGTAAAGCATTGAATGTGATTCATGATTCGTTCTTTTTATCAGAATATCAAGTGCTTAATATCTTTTTGATTGGCATTGGTACGGTAGGTGGAAGTTTGTTGGATCAAATAAAAAAACAACAAACTAAATTGATGACTCAAAATGGTTTGAAGTTGAATGTGGTTGGTATTGCATCGGAATTTAAAATGTTGTTTGAGCGCGAAGGAATTAAGCTCGAAAACTATGTTGATGAGTTGGAAACCAAAGGTGTACAGGTGTCACCCGAATTGATTTGCAATGAAATATTAAATATGAATATTTTCAATTCAGTTTTTGTAGATTGTACGGCAAGTCCTCAAATTGCCGATTTGTACCAAACACTAATGCAAAACAATATTTCGGTGGTAGCGGCTAATAAAATAGCAGCATCTTCAGCTTTCCAAAATTATGTAAATTTAAAAGATACAGCACGTCGTAAAGGTGTGAAATATTTGTTTGAGACCAATGTTGGTGCCGGTTTACCAATTATCAATACCATGAATAGTTTGATTAACAGCGGCGACCATATTCAAAAAATGGAGGCTGTACTTTCAGGAACTTTGAATTTTATTTTTAACACAATCAGCTCCGATATTACACTAAGCAAAGCCATTCTGATGGCAAAAGAAGCCCGATTTGCTGAACCTGATCCGCGAATCGATTTAAGTGGAAAGGATGTAATTCGCAAATTGGTAATTTTAGCACGCGAAGCTGGTTATAAGGTTGAACAAGAAGATGTTGTTAAAAATTTATTTATTCCTGATAAATATTTTTCTGGAAGTTTGTACGATTTTTGGAAAACAGTTCCAGAATTAGATGCAGAGTTTGAACAAAAACGCTTAGCACTTGCTGCACAAGGCAAACGTTGGCGGTTTGTAGCAACCATGGAAAATGGGAATTGTCAAGTTGGTTTGCAGGAAGTGGACAGCTTGCATCCATTCTACGATTTGCAGGGAAGCAATAATATTATTTTAATCACCACTGAACGATATAATGAGTATCCAATGATGATAAAAGGTTATGGTGCAGGAGCCAGCGTAACAGCTGCCGGTGTTTTTTCGGATATTATTAGCATTGCAAATATTAGATAGTTGACAGTTGATAGTTGACAGTTATCATTGATTGTTACTAGTTTAAGGTAATTTATGAAGATATTTCTAATTTCCTGTATATTTGGATTTGTTTTTTTGATTGGATTTTCATCGTGCAGAAAACCTTTGCCCCAGCTTCCGTCAAACAAAGGGAATACTGTGGATGAAAATATAGCTAAAATGCTGTCAATAAACAAAACACTGGCAGCGAAGGAAGATATTATTCTCTACAAATTTTCAAAAACAGATACTGCATTAAAAAAAAACGAATTAGGTTTTTGGTATAAAATTGACCAAACTGCAGCTGGAAAATTGATAAAAGACAAAGATAGTTGCAACTTTAAATGCAAATTATTATTGCTCAATGGTCAGGTAGTATTGGAAGACCAAAAGCAAATTGTGATTGGTAAAAAGGAGATAGTAATGGGATTAGAAGAGGGATTGAAACTAATGCACAAAGGTGAAAGTGCAACTTTTATTATTCCCTGGTACCTTGGATATGGAATGAAGGGGAGCGAACCACTTGTTCCACCCTATTCATCACTAATTTTTAAAATAAATATTGATAAGTAATTTATTGTGTTTAAACACTTTGTAATTCAATTATTTTATTATTTAATATTAATTTCTTATTTTTTTTCTTAACTTTTAATTTCCATAATTTTATCGGATATTTGTACAAAAATTATTAATAATATGAAACGAATTGTTTATCTAATTTCACTCACCTTTCTTGTAACAATATTTATTTCTTCGTGCAGCAGTACACCAACTTATGCGGAATTACTTCAAAGTGAAAAAGACCTTATAGCTGATTATATTAAACGAAACGACCTTAAAATTTTATCAGAATTTCCAAATGATTCCATTTTTGCTGAAAATGAATATGTACTGACAAAAAGCGGTTTGTATTTTCAGTTAGTTAAAAAAGGATTTGGACCCGACTCTTTAAACCTAGAATTATATAATAAGGTTGTACCACGTTATAAACAATACACTCTAAACGAAGTTTCTGACACTCTAAGTAATTGGTCTACTATCGATTATCCTTATCCTTCTACTTTTATTTATGGTAATAGTGCTACCGGATGTACTGCTTTTCATGAAGCAGCGTTGTATATGAAAAAAAGTGAATCTGAAGCAAGAATAATAGTGTCTTCTAAAATAGGATTTAACGAGTATATGTTGTCTGTTACTCCTTTGGGATATTATTTTAAAATACAAATACAGAAATAATTTCTTATATAGCTTATCCACTTAGATCAAGTTGTCATGTAAATGGGTTGATTTTTAGGAACTTACAAAAATTGACAAAATCAAGTTAATTTGCTGATTGTAAATTAATTACGTTTTTTACCCTTTAACGAAAGGGATAAGTAGTTTTCTTATTTCTACGACTATTCTTAAATCATTGTATCTTGCACTATTCAAAATGACAGTTTCATTAGCTCAGCCGGACTAACAGCCAAACTCTATAAATCACAAACCCCTCTAAAAATTTACAAATGACTTTAATTAAATCAATTTCCGGTATTCGGGGAACGATTGGCGGAACTGTAGGCGATGGCTTAAATCCACTGGATATTGTACGTTTTACAGCAGCTTATGCCACTCAAATAAAAGAAAATCAAAAAAATGATGCTCATAAAATCGTAGTTGGTCGCGATGCCCGCATATCGGGCGAAATGGTGAACCAACTGGTTATTGGAACCTTGTTGGGTATGGGGTTCGATGTGGTGAATATTGGACTGGCAACAACACCAACGACCGAACTGGCAGTTACTATGGAGAAAGCTACAGGTGGGATCATTCTTACTGCCAGTCATAATCCAATACAATGGAATGCACTGAAATTATTGAACGAAAGAGGTGAGTTTCTGAATGCTGCTGAAGGCGAAAATGTATTGAAAATTGCTGCTGAAGAAAGTTTTGTTTTTTCGGAAGTTGATCAATTGGGAAAACTTACCGAGGATTTTTCGTATACTCAAAAACATATCGATAGTGTCTTGTCACTCAAATTAGTAGATATAGAAGCCATTAAGACTGCCGATTTTAGTGTAGCAATCGATTGTGTAAACTCAGTTGGAGGGATTGTTCTACCGGCTTTACTGGATGCTTTGGGTGTGAAAAAAGTAGAAAAATTATTCTGCATACCAAACGGAAATTTCCAGCACAACCCCGAACCACTTCCCGAGAATTTGACCGATATTTCTAACTTATTAAAAAATGGAAAAGCCGATGTAGGTTTTGTTGTTGATCCAGATGTAGACCGATTGGCAATAATATGTGAAGATGGAACTATGTTTGGCGAAGAATATACCTTGGTTTCCATTGCTGATTTTGTGCTTCAACATACACCCGGAAACACGGTTTCGAACCTGAGTTCTACCAGGGCTTTGCGTGATGTTACCAACAAATATGGTGGAAAGTATACAGCAGCTGCTGTAGGCGAAGTGAATGTGGTTACTACCATGAAAGCTACAAACGCAGTGATTGGCGGTGAAGGAAATGGTGGTGTGATTTATCCTGCCAGTCATTACGGACGCGATTCTTTGGTAGGTATAGCATTGTTTTTGACGCTTATGGCAAAATCGAAATTAAAAGTATCAGCTTTGCGAAAAACATATCCTGAATATTTTATATCTAAAAATAAAATACAATTAACACCTGCCATTGATGTTGATAATACTTTGTCCATTATCAAAAATTCCTATAAACAATACGAAGTTAATGATATAGATGGTGTTAAGATTGACTTTCCAACCGGTTGGGTACATTTGCGTAAATCGAACACCGAACCAATTATTCGCATTTATTCCGAAGCCGGAACGCCCGAACAAGCCGATGCTTTCGCCCAAGCCATTATAGCAGAAATTAAACGAATTGCAAATATCTAAAAATTCATAATACTCAATTTGACATGCATTAAAGAGGCTGTCTCAAAAATTAAAATTTGGAATAGCCTCTTTAAATTAGTAAAGATACAAGTCAAGCTGTTTTATTACATATTTGGGATGTATAAAAAATTACAAATCAATACTTTGCTAATTACAAACTGATTTCACTCCAAATTATTGTTTTTGAAACCAATAAATACCTGCATTACCTGAAGGTACTTTTAAATCATACAATTGTGATCCGTTTAATAGCTTGACAAGAACTGTCATTTCTCCGGTCTTGCCATCAATAAATTTCAGCTGATATTTGCCAGACTCCAATTGAACCGGAATATTCATTTGTGACTGGGAAAAAATGATAATTCCCAGACCAGATTTTACCAGTTTCTTATAATTTGCATTATTTACGGGCTCAACATTCATTTTTGAAGCAGCATTTAAAAATTCCTGATCGTTGGTTGGCAATACAGGACATGAACCTTCGGCCATAAAAACTGCCCATGCCATATCGGGATAATTTTCGGTATAATAAGTAACAGCTTTGTCAGGAAATTTCGTGCGATATTCATTTACAGCCTTATAAGCTTCGTCGAAAGTTACTTTTCCTACTTTCATTATCCGTGCTTGTCGACGTGGTGCCAAATTAAGTCCGCCCTGAGGTGCGTAAACTGTTCCGTCATTTTTATAATGCCAATAGCGAATATCAATAATGTCGACGACCGCTGCACGTTTTGTGTCTGCAAGTATCGAATCCTGCACATCTTTAGTAGTGCATAATGCAATTAATGCATTTTTACCGGTTTCGTTTTGCCATTCATCAATTACATCCAACCAAAATTGCACAAAATGCAAGGGTCCGGTATATTCTGCACTAATCAATTGAATCACATTATTATTACCTGCAAAATTGTTTAAACATTCCCGAATGTAAGTACGGTAATACTGACGACGAACTGGATTTGTAACATCATAAAACATTTCAGCCCAAAAAATACGCTTATCACCCGTAAAATTGTCAGGTTCGGGGAAACCAAGGTCGTTAATATTGTTTGCTGTACGCCATGGACAATCAACCCAATATGCACCGGCTTCGATAATATTACGTTGAAAAAAGTTTTGGTGAAACAACAACATTCCATGCCGTTGACCTTTATTGGCAAACTCTTTCAAGCGACTCCAATACCAAGCGTTCGGACGATTTAAATCGTATTTCGACAAACCGTCCCACGCCATGCCTTTGCCGCTTCGTCCAAAAGCCTGTTCGTAAAATGGTGCCCAAACATCTCCATTGCAACGACTTATGTGCTCTTGGTCATCAAGGCGACGGTCGGTACTTAAACCATAATTATGATCCAGTACGGTAATTCCATTCGATTTCATATTGGAAATGACAGAATCGATACGGTCGGTTAGTCCAAAACCTTCACGACCCGGAACAAATCGGGTAATATGCGGTTTGGTCATATTCGATGCAATAAAATTTGGTTTTAAATTACCATTCCACCACTGAACATCCAGTTTTCCTCCTGTCATTAAAGCTCCATCACACACTAAACGTCCATTTTCAATGCCAATAGTTGGCATATATGCTCTTACTCTCATAGGTTTAGGCGGTAATTCATTGGTTGTCATGAGTTTTAAATGGTCAACCGACGGATTGAAAGTCGCTTGATCAATCCAGTTTTCTAATGTCAACAAGGGTTGATATGCATCTTTCATCATACCTTGTGTATCAACCTGCGGAGAATTGCTCGAATCGTCCGTGCTTTTTGGTAAGAACCTTTCACGAACCGAAACATCTAGATTCAAACGTGCTTTGAGTTGTGCATAAAAAATACTGTACGGTTGAACATGATTTTTTGATTCTGCCCATTCGCCATCGCCCGAAAATTGTGCCCAACAACCATAAGCTCTGTTTGGTGCATCGTTTGCTGGTGAATAACATTCAACTTCGGCAGCAGTACATTGCCAGAATAGACTATTTGCCGTTCCCCAACCGGCTCCATTTTTACTATGTCCCAAATTTTTAAAGGTCAAATTATGCCCATCGATATTCACCAAGTCGAACAACAAACCACATGCCCAGGAATCAATTGCACCACTAAATCCCAACGCATTTTTGGCTTTGCAATGTATAAAATCATTTGGTCCTGGAGCACAATAACCTGCAGCAAAATCATTTATCCCATTTTCGGAATAACAACGTTGAAACAAATTCTGCTGACCCATGGTGTAAAAAATAATTCGACGCAATCCACCAATTTCAGAAATAGGTTCACGCGAAATACAATCTTCGACCGTAATTTTAGAGGAAGTCGGTTGCAGAAAAACAGCATTTCCGGCAAAATGGGAAAAATTGATTTGCCTTACCCAACAGTTTTCGGCATTTTCAACCGAAATGCCTGTCCAGCAATGGTCTTCGTCTTTCGGATATTTTTTATCATAATCGGAAATCATGGTCAGATTTTCAACTCCGGATTCGGAGATACGCCCATTCCAATCGTATTTGTTCACTTTTGCACCACCAAACTGAGCATCAATTGCAACGGTAAGTGGTGCATTCAATGTAATTTTATTTCCTGAAATAGCAACCAAAGTTCTGTCCCAGGTCACATCAATATCGCCGGGTTTCCATCCAGTTGCGCTTATTCCGCCACCAAAAATATCACAACCAACCGATTTTATCCAATCAGCTGTGGATGGACGAACGATATTAATTCTATCGCCAACTTTCAATTCCAACGTTGAACTCAGTTCGATGGTCTTTTCATTAACAGGAACATAATCAGATGTTAAATGGAATGAATCTTTTAGAACCCTGTTATTTATCCCTTCGATGTGTAATAAAGCCGAACGGTCGACGCCATGTTTTAAAAGTATGGTTTTATGTTTATCCGAACCTCTTAACACTACGCCCGAAGCACGAATCCAGAGGTTTTTATTCAGATTAAAAATACCTATGTCCAACAGCACTGCACCACGAAAACCTTTTGCATCAGGTTTCAACATCGAAACATAATTGATGGCCCGCTGTATAATTTCGGAAGCATCGCCTTCTTGCTTGGGTACAAAAATGGTATTGATTACATTTGGAATATCCAGTTCGGAACTTTTATAGCCACAATACGAAAAGTCGAGGATTCGGTTACCTCTAGTATCGGAGATATAGGATATAGAATCGTTTTTAACTTTTAACGAAAAAAATTGAGCATTTAAGGATTGAAAAAATCCAAAACACAAGAAACACAGAAATATTTTTGTTGATTTGTAAAGGTTCATAATATAAGTAATAGAATTCAAACCGATGAAAGATATCTTGACAGCGATCTTCTATTAATGCAATTCAATGGTACATTAAATACTACCATTTACTCAAATACTAGTCAAGGAACTACATTTTAAACAAATGTAAACATTTCTGATTTTTCAATTTTGCAAAATTTACTTCAAACTTCATTTGGGACTTTAGTTTGATTAGTTAAAATTAAAACACTTTATTTCAAAAACTTTTCAACTCTGTTATATGCCAATTTAGAACTTATAATTGCCATTGGAAGTCCGGCACCAGGAATGGTTGAAGCTCCCACATAGAACACGTTTTTAAATTTTTCATCGAAATTTGATGGTCTAAATGCACCAATTTGATTCATAGTGTGCGACAAGCCCAGACCACTTCCACGGTGTAAGTTGAACTGATTTTGCCATACTATCGGTGTATAAATTGTTCTTGAAATTATTTCGGGCGCTATGTCTTTATCTATTCGCTTCGAGAAATCGGCAATAATACTATCAACAATTTTATCTTTATCATCCCAGTTTGGTTTGTTCAGTAAATTGGGAACGGGACATACAAAAAACAAGCTTTCGCAACCTTCTGGCGCACATTCTAAATTATATTTTGATAGCACATTCACGTAATAATAAGGCTTTTGCAGCGTGTCGGGGTTTTGCAATATATTGTTGGCGTACTCCTCGTAATTTGCTCCTAAATAATAATTGTGATGATTTACTTGTGGCAATTTACATTTTAAACCGATATAAAATGTGAGATAACCCATAGTCCAATTCATTTTGTCGAGCTTTGCCAACGAATACTTTTCACGCTTAAAAACCTTGCTTCTAAAAACTGCCGCATCACCATTTATCAATATGGCATCAGCGTTCCATTTATTTCCATTGCTATCTAATAAATATTCCAATTTATTTTCTTTGGACACAAAGTCCACTATTTCAGTGTTATAAGTGATTTTTACATTCTCCTTTTTCAATTCATCTACTATACCCTCCACAATTTTGTACATGCCACCTTCGACATTAAAATAACCATCGTGCTTAAATTCTGTGTACGAAAGCAGTGTATAAATTGCCATGGTATCAAAAGGTGTTCGGCCCAAGAAAAATGCTACCAACGATATAATTTGTTGAGCTTCTTTTGAACTGAAATTACGCTTCACTTGTTGCCAAAAGCTACGGAACAAAACCGGTAAATGGGTTGGATTTACACGCATCAAAGTAATGATGTAGGCAAATATTGAGTCGAAATTGTTTTTGATAACTAAGTCGACTGTATCGTTAAATAATGCTCCTGATTTTGCAAGATATTTTGTCATTTTTTCTTCAAAATCCGGCTCAATAACTTTAAATTGTTCTGCCAGTTTCTTGATGTCTTTATACAGAAAAAATGTTTTCGGGTTGTCGCTAAAATTTACAGTATATAATGGGTCTAACTCAATATATTTAAACGGAAGTTCAATGTTACAATCTTTTGCAAACTCCTTAAACTCGAACGACATACTAAAAAAACTAGGACCAGTATCGAACGTAAAACCATCTTTTTTTATTTGATTTAATCTTCCACCTGCTTGTACGTTTTTTTCAATAATCTCCACGTTGAAACCTTTTTTTGCCAATCGTAAAGCCGTTGCCAAACCGCCCAAACCTGCACCTACAATCAATACATTTTTTTTCATAGATTATTTTTTGTTTTTTTAATAAATCGGGATATAATTCATTCTTCACCCATAAAAAATTGGGTTCAATTTTTAAAATTTTTTCGTAATATAATTTGGACTGATTGAAATCTTTTAACTCGGTATATGCTTTTGCTATCATTGATAATAAACTCAAATAATTCCAATCGTCGATAATATTTTGTTGATTTTTCTCCATCAAATGTTTAGCTTTAATATAATACTCCAAAGCAATTCCTTTTGACCCACCAAAAACGGGTGGCATATAATACTGTGAATTAGCATATTGAATATAGCCATAAGGGTTTTTCGCATCCTGCGTCATGGCTAGTTTGGCGCATTCCACACTTTTTGGACCAATAAACGGTGCCTTAAGTTTGTTAAGCCCAATTCTATAACCATAAAATGCTGATTTATAAGAATTGATTATAGATGTATGGGCATTTGTTTTTTCAAGTAGCTGAATATTCTTCTCGCCTAATTCAATATACGTTTCGGCAATATCTTTTTTTTTATTGCCAATACACCAAGCAATATAACCGTATTGATAATTAAGCAATTCTAGTCTAAATTCACTCGTTTTCAACTTTTGTTGATTCATCTCGTCTATCGTCCTTTTCCACAGACCCATATCATTGCTAATATATGCCTGATATATCTTTGTTTTATTGGACGCATTGATAATAATACTAACACAAAGAAGTAAAGTAAACATTATCAAATACTTCTGCCTTTCCATTTCTGTTGTTTGTTAAATTTATAAATAATTGCTTTGCAAATAATGAGTCCCAAAGCAAACTGTTGCGCTAGCATGAACAGCAAGTTTAAAACAATATTTTGTTTGCTAATAAATGAAATTATAATTCTGGTAACTAATATGATAAATAAATATGCGATAAATACAAGCGCAGATAATTCGCTTAAAACAACTATAAATCCCAATGTGGTAACTGTCCAAAATAAGATAGCTACCAAAAATGAATTTCCGAAGAAGTAGACTACATTTTTCGAGAAACCTTTCACTGCTTCATTAAATCCGTTGTACATGCGGCACTCTATTGTATAGTCGCCCAACATACAAACTATTGGAATATTTATTTGTTTAAAATATCGGGCAATTTCAATATCTTCAACCTTGTTATTTCTAAATTTTTTGTGTGGTAAAGTTTCAAAATATTTGGCCTTGCTAAATAGCATAAACTGACCATTGGCAGCTGCTATTGACGAGAATTTGGATTTAAAAACCAATGCCAAAGGCAACAATGTCAGCAAAATAAAGTTCATAGATGGCACTGTGAGATATTCACCCACGCTTTCCATTTTTTGCTTCGGGAATATCGAAATCAAGCCAATGTTCAGGTTTTTTGCCATGGCAACAGTGTTTGAAATAATACCTTTTTTGATGCGAACATCCGCATCCAAAAACAATAGAAATTCTCCTTTTGCTATCTGCGACAAACTATGGCATGCATAATTTTTCCCCAACCAGCCTTGGGGTAAACCATCGGAATTTAGCAATTTTATCCTTTTATCGTTTTTTGCTATTTGAGTTACTATCGCTTCAGTTTTATCGGTTGACAAATCGTTAAAAACAATGATTTCAATGTTTTGATAATCTTGATTTTGTATGTCGTGCAACATGTTAGCTATGTTGTTTTCTTCGTTTCGTGCTGGAATTAATATCGAAACCAAGCCATTAAAATTACATACGCTTGATTTAGGTTGCTGAATAAATAACAAATTAATTAACGCAACTATAAGTTGGATAAGTGCCAAGCTAAATATGAAAAATGCCAGAAACGTCATCGCTTATTTATTAAAAGTCATTTGTTTATCAACCGATTCGGCGTAAAATTCATTGTATTTTTTTTGCATTGTTTTTAAGTCGAAAACCCCATCGGAATATTCTCTGATATGAAAATAGATACCCGGTTTGGGCTGCGAAAAATAATCAATCAGATTGACCAAAAATATTATTTGTACAGCATTTTCCTTTTTTTTCAGAATGTGCTCCAAGCCACTTTCAAACTGAATTTTCTGATTATGTAAACTTTGAATTTCGCCTTGTGGAAAAATTAGCACCATATTTTTGTTACCCGTCAGTATTTCAGAAGTATAATTCAGCGTTTCGATAATACTTTTAGTGCTTTTGTTCACCGAAAAACCACCTGTGAAGTTGAAAAACCAATACTTGCGAAGCTGTTCCTCAAGCATCATGAAATGAAATCGCCGATGCAATACATTCTGATTTATATACATTGCCCAAAAACCATCCCACCAACTTATATGATTGGAAATGAGCAAAATGGGCAGGTTTTTGTTGTTAAACTCACCCACAATTTTCACAGTATTGTTGTGCCGCTTAATTATAAAACCAGCATACCACTTGAAAAATGGATAAATAATAAAATTATGTTTGGCTTTTAAAATCATTACGTTAGCTTAAAAAGATAAGTAATAAAAAGAAGAAAAAGAATTGACAACCTAAAATCAACAAAGCTAGTCTGTTTTTAATTTGGATATTTAATATTTTCAGCAACGAATGAAAAAACAGAGCCATGGCAAACCAACTCAGGTAGTTTTGCAATGGGATACTATCGTTTTTCCAATGCCACATATCTATTTTGGGTGCCACTTGTTCTAGTACTATGTCGTACAGCAACATGCTTAACGAAGCTAATATTATTTTGAAAACAATGTGTAATCTAAATTTTTCGACAACCGCCGCTGTAGTATAAACCAGAAAAAGCCAGTTTACACCAATAATTAAAGGTGTTTCAAATATTTTTAAACCTAAACCGTTTCCATAGTGGTAGTAACCAAACACTTGCCCGATATTTACACCTATGGCTTCAACAGTAAAGCTAATAATGTAAATTGAAAGAAAAACCGTGATTGTTTTCCAATCAATTTTGCTTTCATGGTACATCACTAGAGCTATAAAGCTCAGAATAAGTGCAAAAGGAATAAGTATTAAAAACAATGGAAAGGTAAACGGCAAAGCCATACCGATAACACCTACAGTATAAAAAATGACAAAAAATATTCTTATTGCTTTTTGCCTTGCTGTAATATATTCGTGAATTTTAGTTTGGTAAGCCATAACCAATATCATTCAGTTTGTTTCTTAACAATAAATTAAATAAAATGAGACTAAAAGCATAACCAACATCTTCTAAAGGGATGGTTAGAATACGTATTCCTAAGTTTTCACTGTTATTGTACCAAACTACCGGTTCATCAATAAAACTACCTGTCAAAATTGCATTTACAATTAAAAACGGTAAAAGTATCACCAAAAATGTGCAGAAATAATGATTGAGTACCTTGTTTTTATCGAAAAATGAAAACAACAGAACCAAAATTACCATGGAAGAAATGTAGGTTGTATATGCTTTTTCAATATTTAGTATTAACACTAATGCCGAAA
Source organism: Paludibacter sp. (assembly GCA_013426815.1). GTDB lineage: Bacteria > Bacteroidota > Bacteroidia > Bacteroidales > Paludibacteraceae > Paludibacter. The sequence goes on along the minus strand of JACDZH010000014.1, from coordinate 6,426 downwards.
ACAAAATTAACCCAACCGAAAAATAAGTAGACAATGTATTGCTAATCTGAAATTTACTGAAATACAAAACTATAGAATCGTGCAGAAATATACTTGCATACGGAATAACAATAAAAAATAACCATTCTTCTATCGGCAATTTAAAGATAACAAGTGAAGAATGATATCGGGCATTAAATCCCCAAACTCCCATTGCTGTGAAATATATATCGAATACAATAAATAGCAATGCCACCACAAGCGTCGACGGAAATAAATACTTCCATTGCTTGTAAAATTGAAGCTTTTTGTCGAAACTCAACCCTAAAGGTACTAGAATTGAGAATATTAGTAATAGAGAATATAACCACATAACTTATATTTTAAAGAATCTGCTCGGAAAAAACAATAAACCATAATTTTGAAAATCCGTTTTGTTTTTAGGCAAATGATGTGCAGTATGTGCTTTTACAATTGCGCGGATATAATAATTGGGTTTTTTTCGTAAAAATGAAATTGTTAACCGGTTGTGAATAATAATATCGTGAATTATAAAATAGGTGAAGCCATATAAAGTGATACCAACTCCAATATAAGACAATGCTAAATAATGAAGTGAGAAACCCAAAATCAGCAGTATAATGGCCGGCAATGCATAAACCAAAAAAAACAAATCGTTTTTCTCGAATCGTTTATCTTCCGTTTTTTCGGGCAAGGTATGTTGACGGTCTTTTCGGTGATGGTCTTTGTGCCATTTCCACAAAAAACCATGCATAATATATTTATGATTCGACCATGCCACAAATTCCATAAATAAATAGGAGATAATTAATAATGAGACATTTAGCATATTTGTGTGTTTTTAATTAAGCAAAAAGTAACTTAAATTCAGCATAGAGGCAAAGCTCACCCACAATAAGTAAGGTATGTTGATATATGCTGCCAATGGTTTGATTTTATAAAATTGAAATAGCATTACAATGATGCTCAACCATAAAATGATAATTTCGGCAAATGCAAGACCAATTTTATTGAAATAGAAAAAAATAAAACTCCAAGCAAAGTTTAATGTAAGCTGAATGAAAAAAAACAGTATTGCCAAATTACGGTCTTTACTTTTTTCTTGTTTCCAAATCAGAAACAACGAAAAACCCATAAGTAGGTAAAGTGTTGTCCATACAGGTCCAAATATCCAATTTGGCGGACTGAATGATGGACTGTTAAGTGTTGCATACCATACAGGAATGGCTTTTGATGTAAAAATACCTGCAAAACCTCCTATGCTCAAAGGCAATATAATGGCGACTGCTAATTTTAAAAAATCAGTTGGTTTCATATAAATATTTTTTGTGTAAAGGTCGCATAGAAATCGCATGTTAGATTCTCACTTACTTTTGTGAATCGCTTTGTTGTTGGTGGATTTATGGATTCATTTATATGTTAATAACATCTGCTGCATATCATTATGAAACATTTTCCCACCAAAAAACCTCATCAATTCCTAGTACTATCTGATAAAATTCAACTTTAACCTGAAATAAAGCACAATCAGAAGATAATAAAAATGATTCCAGGTCAGGATGTAGCAATAGGTGTGAATTTAATATGGTTTCATAATTTGCAACTTCTACCTCCTTTGCCTTGCCAAAAGCTGTTAAAACATTAATATCTGAACATGTATTAGTATCATTTCTATGTTCAAAAAGAATCGAAACATTTTCATTTTGTATCAGATTTGCATATTTTCGGGTATTTCGGTAAGTGGCAAAGTGAAGATGCAATAAATCATCCATAGCTGTTATAGCAATAATACTCGCATGAGGTTGGCTTTTGCTGGTTGTAGCTAAAACAGCCAACCTACTGGAAGTAAGAACTTTTCCTACATAATCATGGATTTGAGTCTGCGCTATCATAGTTATATTATATTGTTCTGAAAAGTTGTTTTGAATAATTCCAAAAATCTCTCTCTTGCAAACTTGTGCTCAACAATAGGAGCTGGATAATCTGATTGATAGAGATCCTTAACACATTTTCTTGTATATTGCAAATCAGGATCAAATTTTTTAATTTGTTCGTGCGGATTAAACACTCTAAAATAAGGGGCAGCATCGCAACCACAACCCGCTGCCCATTGCCAATTCCCATTATTAGAGGATAATTCGAAATCTAATAGTTTTTCGGCAAAATAGGCTTCACCCCAACGCCAGTCGATTAGTAAATGTTTTGTCAAAAAGCCTGCAACTATCATTCTAACCCTATTGTGCATGAATCCGGTTTCATTAAGTTCCCGCATTCCCGCATCAACAATAGGATATCCTGTTTCTCCTAAACACCATTTCTCAAATTCGGCTTCATTATTGCGCCAAACAATTAACTCATATTTTTTTTTAAAACACTCATTTACAACACGAGGATGATGAAATAAAATCATCATAAAAAACTCTCTCCAAATGAGTTCGTTTAAAAATTGCTCATTCAAATCTAATGCCACTCTTAAAACCTCTCGGATACTTACAGTTCCGAACCGAAGATGAACACTTAATTGCGAGGTACCATTTATAAATGGGAAGTTTCGTGTAAGGTGATACTTTTGAATTAAATTTTTATCAATAACAGGTTGGGAAATAGGAAATTCAATATTTTTAAAGCCTATTTCGGAAAGACTCGGAATTGAAATTGGTGATGTTTTGTAAAAATTATTCAGCAAACTTTCACTTGGAAATATAGCTGTGTTTTCAGGCTTTAATGTTTGTTTCCATACTACCGAATAAGGTGTAAATATTTTAAACGGACTGCCATCTCCTTTTAAAATTTCAGATTTTTCAAAAATTACCTGATCTTTAAATAACTGAAAGGCAATGCCTTTACTTTTCAATAAATGTGTTATTAAATTATCGCGCTCTATCGCCGCCGGCTCATAATCCGAATTAGCAAATACAGCACTAATATTATATTCATTCATCAGCTTTTCAAAAACACGAAGTGGAGTTTGGTGCAAAACGAGCATTGAACTACCTACTTTGAGTAATTCGCGTTGCAATTTCGAGATAGCTCTATGAATAAAAATTACTCTTTTATCTTCTTTATTGGGTAATTTATCAAGTATATCTGTGTCAAAAATAAACAAAGGTAAAACTGGCTTGCCATTTTTCATTGCCTCAAACAGACCAGCATTGTCATTTAGTCTCAAATCGCGTCTAAACCAAAAAATACTAATTTCAGCTTTTCTAGAGTCATCTTCCATCTTGATCATATTCAATAATATATTAATCGTTCCATTGTTCTTCTGAAATATAATCCTGTTTCTGAAACATATTTGTGATCTCCGACACAGCACACAAGTTGATGGTTGTTTTCAAACATTACCTTAATATATTATTTTGCTTGATAGTCAGTATATCAAGCGAATATCATCTTTTTTATTAACAATTACGAGGATTATAAATTAACTAAGAATTATATATTATACCAATACCTTTCTGCTCAATATATTTACTTGTTCAACTATTTTCAAAAACCAAACTGTATAATTTTCAGGAATTTGGTCAATGCTATCAGACAAATCGCAAAAGCTCATATACTTCCATTCCATTACTTCATCAAGGTTATTGTTGGGTTTTTCATCTGTAACTCCAACAAAAACATGGTCGAATTCATGTTCTATAAAATCGTTGTCTAATGCTTCTTTATAGGTAAAACTAAATAATTCTGTTAACGAGCATTGTATTCCCATTTCTTGTTTCAAACGGCGGTTTGCTGCATCCATATTGTTTTCATTCGGTAGCGGATGTGTGCAACAAGTATTTGTCCATAATCCACCCGAATGATACTTGGCAAGTGCCCTTCGTTGCAAAAGCCATTCACCTGCCGAATTGAAAATAAAAACCGAAACAGCTCTATGTAATAATGCTTTTTTATGGGCTTCAGTTTTTGCCATCAATCCTATTTCATTGTCATTTTCATCAACTAATATAACATTTTCTTCCATAGTTACATTTTTAAATCAAATTGAGTTGAAATCTTAAATATGCCTTGCAGAGTAACAATAATTTTGCTGTATTAGAAACTCTTATCCGCTTCTCCAAAATTTTGTTGGCTGGAGTGGATTTCAAATTTTGTAATAACTCTTTATAATAAACATAAGCAATATATACGGCAAGTTGCGTTTTTTTTGGCAATAGTTTAATACCATTTTTTGCCTCTTTAAAATCGCCTTCAATTTCTTCAATTAAATCAAATTTTACCGTTTCGTTAAAGGTAATTATATCAAATTGAGGAAAATATGTTCTGTCCAATTTTTCAATATCAGCTTTCAAATCGCGCATGAAATTCACTTTTTGGAAAGCTGAACCTAGTTTCATTGCCGGTTTTTCTAAATCGGTATAATGTGCCAAATTACCATTGACAAATACCATTAAACACATGAGTCCTACCACATCTGCCGATCCATAAATATACTCGTTCAACTCTTTGGTATCACTATATACCTTCTTGTCCAAATCAGTTCTCATGCTTTTCAAAAACGAGTCGACAAGATGAGTGGGAATGTTATATTTTTTTATGGTGAGTGCAAACGAATGTAACACAGGGTTCATGCTTATACCATTGGTCATGGTATCGTATAAATCGCGTTCAAAATTATCTAAAAACAGTTTTTGATTTATGTTGTGAAATGTATCCACAATTTCGTCAGCCAATCTTACAAATCCGTAAATACTATAAATGGCATTTCGCATTTCGTGAGGCAAAAAACTCACCGCTACTGAAAATGAGGTGCTATATTTTTGAGTAATTAATTTACTCGTTTTATAAGATATTTCAGTGTATAAATCCATTGTAATTTTTTTAGGTTTTGATTAAAATAATATTATGATAGCTTATATGGACTTCTTACTTACTTTTCTGCTATTTTATTTATCATACCTTTAAATATTAGACCGTGGAGCGGAAGTACGGAGAACCAATATATTCTACCGAATAACCCTATTGGTCTGAAGGTTGCGGTTTGAGTAATCCAATTGTTTTCGTCAATTTTGAATTCCAACCATGCTTCGCCAGGCAGTTTCATTTCAGCATACAAAAGCAGTCTTTTTTCTTTTTTATTGGCTATCAACACACGCCAAAAATCCAGGGCATCCCCCGTTAATATTTCTTTCTCGCTTCTTCGTCCTCTTCGCATTCCAACACCGCCAAAAAATTGGTCTATAATACCCCTTAACTCCCAAAGCCAATTTCCGTAATACCAACCGGCTTTACCTCCAATTGCCCATATTCTTTCTAATGAAAGTTTGCTATTAGCCACTTTTATTGTTCTAATGTCTTTAAAACAACCATTCACAGGCACTTCAATATATTTGGAAATTCCATTGCAGAATATATCGCTTGTTTGTGCATCTTTCCAACTTGAAAGTACTTGATTCTGTTCAATTTTATCAAATGCTAGTTTTATAGAAGTATCATAATCAATCAAATTAATATTCAATAATGAAGCCAAATTATTGGGTCTGCACGTTACCTCAATTTTCATACTGTTTACTAAATTTTTTGCAAGTGCAAACGAGGTAGCAGTTACAAAATATAACCAGTAAGAAGAAATTTTGGGTGTCATTAGAGGTACAATCACAATGCGCCTTTTTAAGCCTCTTATTTTTGCAAAACGCAAAAGCATTTCTTTATAAATTAGCACATCTGGACCGCCAATATCATAACTTTTATTGTAAGTCTCGGTTTTACCAATTACGGCAATTAAAAATTCTACCACATTGCGAATTGCGATAGGTTGACATTTTGTTTTTAGCCAACGAGGCGTTATCATAAATGGTAATTTCTCAACCAAATCACGAATAATTTCAAATGAAGCACTACCCGACCCCACTATTATGCCAGCCCTTAAAGTAGTGAGTGCAAAGTGAGCTCCTGATAAAATGGTTTCTACGTTTTTGCGCGACGACAAATGTTTTGACAATTCCTCGGCATTGCTTATTCCACTAAGATATATAACTTGTTTTGCATTTGTTTGTTCAATAAAATTTCTAAAATTTGAAGCGCAAATTTGCTCCATGTTTTCAAAATTGCCGCTTTGGGTGGACATGGAATGAATGAGGTAATATGCCACTTCAATTTCGGTTGGGATGAGATGTAAACTTTCTTTTTTCAAAAAATCCACTTCTATTACCGAAAGTTTTGAAGTTAAATAATTGCCATTGTTAAATCTGTTTTTATCTCTTACACAACAAATAACCTCATGTCCATTATCAAGTAAAACAGGCAATAATCTTTGTGCAATGTACCCAGTAACGCCTGTGAGTAGAATTTTCATACAACTGTTTTTAAACCCTATTTCTAAGGTCAGGTTATGTAATCAAATAATGTTGAAATTGACTTCTTGGTTAATAAAAAATTTAAATGAGTATCGGGTGTTGTACCTAAAATTCATTTTTATAGCTA
>JACDZH010000335.1 GCA_013426815.1 Paludibacter sp. | reverse complement strand
CGTCAAATTCATAAAATATTCTGTATCATCAACTTAGGGGTGCTGAGTAGTTACAGATTTTGATTGCAATTTATATTTTGTACTTTTTACCAATTGCTGCCCAAAATTAAAGAAATGACGGCTTTAATCAAAAAAAGTTCCGTTTTTTTAACTTATTAAGCCCCAATTTAATGAATTGGTTTTCATTTTTTGTAATTGTTTTGCCATCACCTTATTTTCATTTTTCTCAAGTTGCGGATCATCATCCAACACAGCCATAGCTGTATTACGCGCTATTTCCAACATTTTTCCATCCTGTGCCAAATTAGCAATTTTTAATTCTAAAGGTAATCCGCTTTGTTGTGTTCCTTCCAAATCACCTGGACCACGAATTTGTAAGTCGGCTTCAGAAATCTCAAAACCATCATTGGTACGTACCAGAATATCCATACGTTTGCGGGTGTCTGTTGCTAATTTAAAGCCTGTTAGTAAAATACAAAACGATTGTTCAGCTCCACGTCCAACCCGTCCCCGAAGTTGATGTAATTGCGATAAACCAAATCGCTGGGCACTTTCAATAATCATCACCGATGCATTGGGAACGTTAACTCCAACTTCAATCACAGTGGTAGCAACCATAATCTGTGTTTCACCATTTACGAATTTTTGCATCTGAAACTCTTTTTGTTTTGGTTTCAATTTGCCATGAACCATGCTTACTTTATAATTCGGGAAAACTTTGCACATGTATTCATATCCTGCTTCTAAATTTTGTAAATCCAATTTTTCTGATTCCTGAATTAATGGATATACAATATACACCTGACGTCCGGCTTCTACTTGTTTTGCCACAAAGCTATTCAATGCAGGACGTTTATTTTCGTAATAATGAAAGGTTTGAATGGGTTTCCTTCCTGGTGGTAGTTCATCAATAACCGAAACACTTAAGTCGCCATACAGTGTCATTGCTAACGTTCTTGGAATGGGTGTTGCAGTCATAACCAAAATATGCGGTGGTTGTTCATTCTTTCGCCAAAGTTTGGAACGTTGCTCAACTCCAAATCGATGTTGCTCGTCGATAACTACCAATCCCAGATTGGCAAATTGAACATTGTCTTCGATGAGTGCATGTGTTCCAATAAGAATATTCAACTCACCATTTCTCAGCTTTTCGTGAATTACCACACGATCTTTGGGTCGTGTAGAACCTGTAAGCAAAGCAATATTAACGCCAATATCACCCAATAATTCTGTCAAAGTAGAAAAATGTTGTGTTGCAAGAATTTCGGTGGGAGCCATGATACAAGCCTGATAACCATTATCAATAGCCATAAACATTGCCATCAAAGCCACCAGAGTTTTTCCACTTCCAACATCTCCTTGCAATAATCTATTCATTTGTTTGCCCGAAGCTACATCAATTCTAATTTCACGCAATACACGTTTTTGTGCACCTGTAAGTTCAAAAGGTAAATAATCGTTGAAAAAAGTATTAAAATAATGTCCAATTTGACTGAAAACAAATCCTTTAGATTGCTGTTCGCGCCAGTTTTTTAGTCGTATAATACTCAGCTGAATATAAAATAATTCTTCAAATTTTAGCCGATGGCGGGCTTTGTTGAGAATGTCTGTATTTTTTGGGAAATGAATATTGATAAGCGATTCTGACAGGTTCAATAGCGCATACTTTTGCAAAATGTAAGCTGGTAACGTTTCAGGTATACCGGTTTTGATTTGTTGTATCAGTGGAAAAATGATTTTCTGAATGGTTTTAGAATTCAGAAAACTACTTTTCATTTTTTCGGATGTATTGTAAAATGGCTGTAAACCCATTTGTTCCGGTGGTGGTAATTTCGAAGCAATTTCAATTTCGGGATGTACAATATTGAAACGTCCATTGAAAGCCGAAGGTTTCCCAAATATCACATAATCAATGTTGGTATGGTATTTATCAATCACATATTTCACACCTTTAAACCATACCAATTCTATGGTTTCACGTCCATCCGAAAAAATTGCTGTAAGACGTTGTGACTGACCCTCACCCACTTCTTCGAAACGCAGCATTTGCCCTTTTACCTGAATAAAAGGCATATCCTCTGAAATTTCATGCAAATAATAAAATCGGCTTCTATCCACATATTTGTACGGATAATGTCGCAACAAATCTTCGGCACTGTGTATGCCAAGTTCTTTGTCGAACAGATCCGCCTTTTTGGGTCCAACGCCCTGCAGAAATTTTATGTCTTGGTTCGATAAATCCATTTAATATTAACCCGAAATATATTTGCCTTTTGGAATTTTACGTAAAATATAAATAATTACAAACGAGATTATTAACACAAAAATTGTTAGAAGTGGTAACGAAACCAGCGGATGAGCTACTTTCCAATAAATACCGTTTCGAAAAAGAACACCAATAACCATAATATGCACTAAATAAATGCCATAACTGTAATTACTGATGTTACTTTGAATCCACAATACAATTTTATTTCTTATACTTACATCCTTCATCCACATAAAAATAGCAATAGATTGAATCGCTGTGTTTATCGACAAATAACTATCACTATTGACCGACAAAAATTAAAAACTGTCGGATTTTAAATTTATATATCAG
>JACDZH010000334.1 GCA_013426815.1 Paludibacter sp. | reverse complement strand
CATGTTTGCAAGGGGCAGGTCTTTTTCGTTTAACTGACAGCCATTATGTCTAAAGAGAACTTTATGCCGCGATTAACCGACCAGGAGCAACAGGAGATTATCCGCTATCTCGAGGCCGGGAAACCCCTGCCCGACAAGTACCGTTTTCTCCTGTTCGACGACAAGCGCGAGGTGGAACTGCTGTGGAACGGCAAGACCAGTGAGGTCTGCAATATCGTCCTGCCCTTTCAGACCATCGAGCAGGTGGACGAGCCGCGCTCCGAAAAGCCGGAGGACAGGCGGGATTCCGCCCCACTGTTCACCTGGGGCGGAATCTCCCTGGACGGGCGAGGACGCCAGTTGCGGGGCTGGACCAACAAGCTGATCTGGGGCGACAACAAACTGATTCTCTCATCGCTGAAAAACGGGCCCCTGCGCGAGGAGATTGAAAAGCAGGGCGGCCTCAAGCTGATCTATATCGATCCGCCCTTTGATGTGGGGGCTGACTTCTCCATGGATATCGAGATCGGCGGGAACCCCCCTCCATCCCCCCTTGACAGGGGGGAAGCGAAGACCTCCTCCCCTGACAAGGGGAGGCCGGGAGGGGTTGAAATCTTCACCAAGCGCCCCAATATCCTCGAAGAGATCGCCTACCGCGACACCTGGGGCCGGGGCGCGGACTCCTTTATCGCCATGATCTACGAACGGCTGGTGCTGATGCGGGATCTGCTGGCCGAGGATGGGAGTATTTATGTTCATTGTGACTGGCGGGTGAATAGCTATATCCGGCTTGCGCTTGAAGAGGTGTTTGGGCGTGAACGATTCCAAAATGAAATTATTTGGATTAGGACAAATGCTCACAATATGCAAACGCAAGGCTATGCTCGTTCCCAGGAGACCCTTTTCTTTGTTTCTAAATCGAAAGCTTATATTTTTAATGAGCAGCGAACAGACTATGGTGACGCACAGCTTAGCCGTTATAAACAGGATGAGGATGGCAGGTTGTTTACAGGTAGAGACATGACGTTTTCGTCTGTAAATCCTAGCCGACAGTTTGAGTGGAGGGGCTCAAAGCCGCCGTCCAATCGTTCGTGGGGGTATCCTTTAGAAAAGTTAGAGGAACTTTGGGAACAAGGCCGTATTTTAACAAAACAAGACGGAACGCCGCGCCTTGATGGTTTGAAAGTTTATCTTGATGAAACTAAAGGCAAAACATTAACAACTCTATGGGATGATGTTGGTCGTATTGGAAATACATCATCTGAGCGTCTTGGTTACCCCACCCAGAAACCCGAGGCCCTGCTTGAACGAATTATCAAGGCCTCATCCAACGAGGGCGATCTTGTTGCCGACTTCTTCTGCGGCTCCGGCACCACCGCCGCCGTGGCCGAGAAGCTGGGCCGCAAATGGATTGCCACCGATCTCGGCAAGTTCGCCATCCATACCACCCGCAAGCGGATGATCGGCGTCCAGCGCCAGCTCAAAGAGGGCGGCAAGGATTATCGCGCCTTTGAGATCCTTAATCTCGGTAAATACGAGCGCCAGCACTATATCGGCGTAACCCCCCATCCCCCCTTGTCAGGGGGGCTTGATAATGCTCCCCCTGACAAGGGGGAGTTAGAGGGGGTTCGCGCCCAAATCACCCGCCTTCGACAAGAAGCCAAGGAGGCTGCCTTCCTCGATCTCATCCTGCGCGCCTACCGGGCGGAGAAGACCACCGGCTTCGCCTCCTTCCACGGCAAACGGGCCGGACGGCTGGTGGCAGTGGGGCCGGTCAACATGCCGGTGACCCGCCTCTTTGTCGAAGAGATCATCCTCGAGTGCCGCAAGAAACATATCACCAAGGTGGATATCCTGGGCTTTGAATTTGAGATGGGGCTCTTCCCCAACGTGCTCGAAGAGGCCCGCAGCAAGGGCATCGACATTGCCCCCAAATACATCCCCGCCGAGGTCTTTGACAAACGGGCGGTGGAGAAGAATCAGGTGGTGTTCCACGATGTCTCCTTTATCGAGGTGAGGCCGATTATTCAGTATTCTTCAAAGAACCTACCTTATCAGGCGGGAACAGGAAGCCCCCCTGACAAGGGGGGATCAAGGGGGGTTGGGAGCAGGGGGAGTTATATCCCCTACGACGCTTCGTTGACGGAAAAAGCGAGGGAAAACCGGAAAAAACCCACTCCCGCCGAGAAAAAAATGTGGTTCGAAGTCCTGCAGAACAAGCGATTTCAGGCCCTCAAATTTTCCCGCCAAAAACCGCTGGATGCCTTTATCGTCGATTTCTATTGCGCCGAATTGCTGCTGGCCATTGAGATCGACGGCGACAGCCATGCGGCACAAGAAGAGTACGATAAGCGCCGTACTGCTTTCCTGAACCGGTTTGGCGTTGAGGTGGTTCGCTATAACAACCAGGATGTACTTGAAAATCTTGAAGGCGTTTTTGAGGATTTATCCAAGCGGATAAAGTCCCGGCAAAAGCAACCCCCCCATCCCCCCTTATCAGGGGGGCTTATAGGCCCCTCCCCTTTACCAGGTGGCCTTAAAAGCTCCTCCCCCTTGTCAGGGGGACTTCCAAGGGTGGCGGTGGAACTGACCGACTTTTCCGTTTTTTACGCTCAGGACTCCATCGCCCAGGCC
>JACDZH010000333.1 GCA_013426815.1 Paludibacter sp. | reverse complement strand
TGCCGTGGCAAATAACGATTGATCCTTTTCTAGGGGTGCTGAGTAGTTACAAAATTTAGTATTTCGGTTTTTGTCAATTATATTTTTTTTGTACCTTTGCCCCCGTATTTTGTAAAGTTATCATAATGTCTAACCTACTATTTATTAGTAACTAAAAGAATTTTCAGAAATGGAAGAAAACAAAAAAATGTCGGAGGAAGTAGTTCCAACCGTTGAAAAAGCAGTAATCGAAGAAACACAAGTGGTATCCAAAGTTCCCGTTGTTGAAGTAACAGACATTGACGAAGCACCTGTTATCGAAGTAGCAGTTGTTTTAGAAGAAGTTGAAGTAGCAACTCCGGTTGTTAAAGAATTTGAATTAGTAGTAGAAAATGTACCAATAGTTGATGAAACACCTTTGGCAGAAGAAGCTTTTGAAGAAGAAGTAATTGAAGAAGCGCCATCGGAAAAAGTAAAAGCTGAAAAACCTGTTCCTTCAGGCGATTTTGATTGGGATGCTTACGAATATGGCATCACCCTTACAGCAGCTTCAAAAGCAAATTTAGAAAAAATTTACGATGACACTTTGAATGCAATCAAGGACAAAGAAGTTGTAGAAGGTACTGTAATTTTGATTAATAAACGTGAGGTAGTTGTAAATGTAGGCTACAAATCGGATGGCGTTGTGCCAATGAGCGAATTCCGTTATAATCCCGATTTGGCAGTTGGTGACAAGGTTGAGGTTTATATTGAAAGCCAGGAAGACAAAAAAGGACAATTAATCCTTTCACACAAACAAGCTCGTTCGACACGTTCATGGGAGCGAGTAAATACAGCTCTCGAAACACAAGAAATTGTAAAAGGTTTTGTAAAATGCCGCACCAAAGGTGGTATGATTGTGGATGTATTCGGAATAGAAGCCTTCCTTCCGGGATCACAAATTGATGTGAAACCTATCCGCGATTATGATGTATTTGTAAACAAAACAATGGAATTCAAGGTTATCAAAATTAATCATGAATTTAAAAATGTTGTCGTTTCGCACAAGGCACTTATTGAAGCCGAATTGGAATTGCAAAAGAAAGAAATTATCGGTAAACTTCAAAAAGGTCAAGTACTCGAAGGTACTGTTAAAAACATTACTTCATATGGTGTATTTATCGACCTTGGCGGCGTAGACGGATTAATTCATATCACTGACTTGTCATGGGGACGTGTTGCACATCCCGAAGAAATTGTAACATTGGATCAAAAACTTAATGTGGTTATTTTGGACTTTGATGATGAGAAAAAACGTATAGCATTGGGCTTGAAACAACTTTCTGCGCATCCATGGGATTCTTTAGATCCAAATTTGAAAGTAGGTGATAAAGTCGAAGGAAAAGTTGTAGTTATGGCTGACTATGGTGCTTTTGTAGAAATTGCTCAAGGTGTTGAAGGTTTAATTCACGTATCGGAAATGAGTTGGTCACAACATTTACGTTCTGCTCAGGATTTCTTGAAAGTAGGCGAAGAAGTTTCGACTGTTATTTTAACACTAGATCGTGATGAACGCAAAATGTCATTGGGTATAAAACAATTGAAATCTGATCCATGGGAAAATATTGAAACACCTTATGCTAACGGTAGTAAACATACTGCAAAAGTTCGTAACTTTACTAATTTTGGTGTATTTGTTGAAATTGAAGAAGGTGTAGATGGATTGATTCACATTTCCGATCTTTCGTGGACCAAGAAAGTAAAACATCCTTCAGAATTTACTCATATTGGTGCCGAAATTGAAGTTCAGGTGTTGGAAATTGATAAAGCAAATCGTCGTTTGAGTCTTGGACATAAACAATTGGAAGAAAATCCTTGGGACTTGTTGGAAACTATGTTTATAGTTGACAGTATTCACGAAGGAACAATTGTTGAAATGTTAGAAAAAGGTGCAGTAGTTTCTTTACCTTATGGTGTTGAAGGTTTTGCAACTCCAAAACATTTAGTGAAGGAGGATGGTTCCCAGTCTCAAGTTGATGAAAAATTAATTTTCAAGGTGATTGAATTCAATAAAGATGCTAAACGTATCATTCTTTCACACAGCCGTATTCATGAAGATGTGAAACGTGCCGAAAATGGAGAAAACACTGCCATAGAAGCTCCAACAAAAAAAACAGCTCCAAAACGTGTTAAGAAAGAAGAAGCTCCTATTGCAACTGCAACCCAATCGGTAGAAAAATCAACTTTGGGTGATATTCAATCTTTATCCGATTTGAAAGATAAAATGGATCTTGCCGCCGAAAAAGCTGCAAAAAGGGAAAAGAAAACAAAAGTTGCCGAAGTGGTAGTTGAAGTTCCTGCAACTGTAACTCCTGCTGAAATTCCTATAATTCAAGCTCCTGCTGAAGTATCAACAAAAGAAACAGCTGCAAAAAAAACTGATAAAGAAGCATAATTCAAATAGTAATTATGTAAAAGAGGTTGTTAGAAATTCTAACAACCTTTTCTTTGTTTCACCTGGTTTGGAAAAGAATTCAAATCTATGAATGAAACCTATCAATTCCAATAGTTATACCTCGTGAACTTTAACTAACTAACTAACTAACTAGAGTGTGTTTATAAAGTCCTATATTTTTTGCTCGATTTTATAAAAAAC
>JACDZH010000332.1 GCA_013426815.1 Paludibacter sp. | reverse complement strand
CCTTATAACAACAATAAATTTTTAAATACCGCTTTTAGCGGACAACAATGAAACATTATCTAATAAAATATGACTTCGTTTAATCAATATGCATATTACAAAAATAGAATAATTACATTTAAGGATGAAAAAAATAAACTTAAGAAAAAAAGCAGACAATATTCTTTTGTACGCTTATGTTTATTTCTTTGTTTTGTAAGTTCATTATTTTTACTTTTCAAAACACATTACATTGTTTTGTCATATATTACTTTATTCATATCACTAGGCTTTTTTATTCAATTCGTCATAAAGTACAATAGACTTGATCATGTAATTACCTTACTTTCTTCAAAAATTCAGATTAACGAAGACGAGTTGTTTTACCTCAACCATAAATATACTGAACGAAATACTGGAGAAAAATATGCAACTATCAACGCATCTCTATCCACTGATTTTGATTTGTTTGGAAATGGCTCATTATTCCAATATATTAACCGTTGTAATACTCAGAAAGGGAGCCACAGATTGGCTCAGAGTTTTTGTTTTCCTGACAAAAGTTCCGAATTAATCCAAAATAAACAGATTGCTATTAAAGAATTGTGTGATAATAATGAATTTATTCAGGACTTTCAATCTATAACCAAATTTATTAAAGGTGATGGAACTGAAACTATTTTACAGAGCTGGATGGTTGAAATTAAAAAAGATTTCGCTACAATTAGAATTTTTGCCATAGTATTTGGACTTATTAATTTTGTTTGTCTGCTTCTGTCAGCTTTTAATATATTGCCATGGGAAATACTTCCCTTTACACTAACGATTTCACTCATTTTTGTTTCAATCCATAACAAAAGAATTTTAAAAACGCATTCTCAATTAATAAACATTGCAAATAATTTAGAAAATTATATTGCAACTTTTCAATTAATTGAAAATCAAATGTTTAAGTCTAAGCATCTACTATCACTCAAAAAATCATTAATTCTTAATAATACCACGACTAGCAAAATTTTAAAATCTTTACATAATATTATTTCTGTTTTTGACTATAAGCAAAATCGACTTTTATCCTTCTTGCTAAACTCATTCTTTTTATTGGATATACATATTTTTTATTTTTTTTCACGTTGGAAACTTAAATACAACAATAATACATCTATTTGGTTTAATGCCATTAATGAAATGGAAACCTTGATTAGCTTTGCTACTTATGCCTTTAATAATTATGAAACTGTTGTTTATCCTACTGTTTCTGCTGAAGCTTTTAATGTTCAAGTAAAAGAAATGGGTCATCCATTAATAAAGCCTGATGTTAGAGTAAACAACGATTTCTACATCTCAGGAATGCCATCTACACTTATCATAACAGGAGCTAATATGGCTGGTAAAAGTACATTTTTACGTACTATTGGAGTTAATTTATTATTAGCTATGAATGGAGCTCCAGTTGTTGCCAAAATATTTTCTTTCACACCATGCGATATCTTTTCTTGCATAAAAATTCAAGATTCTCTTATAAACAATGAGTCGTATTTTTATGCAGAACTATTACGTTTAAAGGAGATTATTGAGCATACTCAAAAACAACCAAAAACTTTGGTGATTTTAGATGAGATTTTACGGGGAACTAATACAAAAGATAAGCAAACTGGCTCATTAGGTTTTATAGAAAAACTTATCAGGCTTAGGGTTCCTGTAATTGTTGCTACTCATGATTTAATTATTGGAGAGTTAGAACAAAAATATCCAGACATTGCAGCCAATCATTGTTTTGAAGTGGAACTACTAGATGATCAATTATTTTTTGATTATAAACTAAAAGAAGGTATAAGTAAAAAATTGAACGCATCATTCCTTATGAAAAAAATGGAGATTATTGATTAAAAGTAATTTGAAAAATAAAAGCATCTTTTCCATTGCTTGTTAAGTACTCAATAAAAATTAATGTTATATTTTTGGTTTCCTACGTTTTTTAGAATATATTCCAATTGTTCTTTGAAATTTTCGATATTCCTATAGGCAGTAAAAGGTAGCCATTTATATTTTATGAATCTCCAAAAATTTCAATTTTATTGAGTTCTGGAGGGTAGGCAGGCAAAAAATAAATATAAACATCTTGCTCTCTCCATTGCTCAATCTTAGCTTTAAATGCTTTACTGTGATGTACTGGTGCATTATCAACTATCACGATTGTTTGTTTAACAGTGGTTTTTGTAAACTGATCAAAAACGCTTATTATTTTTTCTGAATTTAGCGTTCCTTGAAAAGTTTGTGAATATAATTTACAGTCTAGGGTCATCAACCCAAATAAACTCAATGCAATTGATTTAGCACTGGGCACTAGGATTTGTTCGTCCTTCTTTTGCCATGCAGAGCTAACACTAGGTGTTAGTGAAAAATGGCATGCATCCGCAAAGTATAAATCGATATATCCCTGACGATGCATTTCAACAAAAGCATCAATCTCAGCTTTTTGCCAATCAAATACTCGTTGGTCACGTTTGGTTTTAAGAGATTTTCGTATTCGTCTCCAAGTATAGCCTAGTACCTTTTAAAAAATTCTGTAAGGTTAATTTACAGACTTTACTAACCTGAGTTCGGGATAAGAATTTTAAAATTCAATTGATAATTGAGGTGA
>JACDZH010000331.1 GCA_013426815.1 Paludibacter sp. | reverse complement strand
ATGTGGTGGCCGGTATCTATGCCCTGGCCAGCCTGCAGATTATCTGGCTGATAGTCTCCTGATCATGGTCTCGTAAAAATTACTTTTTTCGAGACCATCAAGAAATACCATCATAAATATTTGCAGGTAAGCACCAGATGCCGGGAGGCATCAATGGGCAAAATTGGCGTGAAGATGTACCCCCAAGGCGCGGACAATCCGGTGAATAGTGTCGTAGCGGGGCTTGGCTCCAGGGGAGAGAGCCTTGTAAAGACTTTCGCGGCCAAGGCCGGAATCATTTGCCAGCCTGGTCATGCCACGGGCACGGGCCACATTGCCGAGAGCAACTAAAAACATTGCTGGATCGGGGTCTTCGAGGGCGGCGTTGAGATATTCGGTGATGACTTCATCATTGTCGAGATAGTCGGCAATGTCAAAGGGGGCGATTGTGGTCATTGGTCACTCCTTTGGTAAGGTTTTCAGCATCTCCCGGGCACGGATGATGTCTTTTTTCTGGGTGGATTTGTCACCGCCAAGCAACAGCAGGTAAACAACAGCGCCGCGTCTGGTGAAATAGACGCGGTACCCTGGCCCTGTGTGGATTTTAAGCTCGGACACGCCGCCGCCAACCGGTTGGCAGTCGCCAAAGTTGCCGTGTTGGAAGGAATCGAGGCGTTGCAGGATACGAGCTTTGCCGGTCATGTCCTTCAGCCCTGAGAGCCAAGCGTCAAAAGTGGCGGTGCGTTTTATTGTGTTCACGATAGTATCGTATTCATTTGGATACAGCAGGTCAAGGTAAATTTTATGGTGACACGAATAGTGTCAAAGGTCGAAAGATTGACCAAGAACGCGTTTTGTCTGCCCTCTGATAGTTGTGTTTATGGGGTTGGCTCCTGATTAGGCTCCAGCTATACCCTGAAAGAGATTGCCGCTCATCTTTCCATTTGCTATATGATGGTGAGAAAGATTTTGAAAAAGAGAGCAAAAGAACTGATTTTTAGTACCTTACCTCGCTTTTACCACTGTTGGGCCTATTCCCTGGAGAAACTGAATGACCACTAGTCTGACTAATCCGAGAGCTTTCTTTCTTGTTTTCGTCATAATTATAGTCTTCGTTGCAGAGTCTGCTATTGCCGGAGGCACAAATTATCAGCGACTTACTCTCAAGGAAGGCATCTCCATAGAGGTACCTTCCCATTGGCTTGTACATTTAGACGCGGAAAAGAAAAACTTTGCCGCTGCCGGAGAAGGCTCCTTGCGAGCTGCTGGAATCGACTATGAACCTACGGGAAGCAAATCTCGCATGCTCGCAGTCAGTTCCTTGCCAACTCCGTCTGGTGCTAAGATTCGTGTGAATGTCATCAGGCCGCCTTCCTTCTCAGAGACTGAACTACGGAGTGCAACGTCACAGGACTTTATTGACCTCAAGGCAGATTTTAGTTCAGAGATGGCAAAGGGTATGACGGCGATGGGGGCCAAGTTGCTTTCTGTGGAGACGCCAAGGATTGAATTAATTAGCAATAGTACTGCGATACTATTTGAATATCGGCGGAGTGATTTACGCGGACCGTCCCCATGGACAGTGAGGCTCTATCGTATACCTGCCAGAGATAAGCTGATTGAGTTGACGATATCCTTTCGCGAATCAGATGCAGCTATATTTAAGCCAATTATTGAACATACGAAACAATCACTACGGTTCTAATCGAGACTGCTGCCCAACACGGCAGTCAACACGGACGCTGCGCGATAAAGATTGAAGGTGAAACAATGGACAAAATAATGATGAAATGTGATGTTTGCGGCCAGCAGTACCAACAGGGGCCCCACCGATACGAAGGCCACAAACTTGAACTCTACGGGGGCATCTTTTGTTGCGATTTTTGTTGGAACGGAAACAGAGATGGATGGGCTCCACACTACGAAGCAGTTCTGGTCAAACATCTCAATCAGAATGGCCTTCCCGAGCCTAAACGTAATGCGAAAGGCTGGTTGCCCCGGAACTAGCGCATGGCCAACATCCGAACACCCTTCATCTTTTGAAACTTATCACGGAGCGCCTAAAAAGGCGCGCCGCCGCCGCAGCTTAGTCGATATGATACAAGGAGTTTTTATGAATCTTGAGAGCGCATCAGCACAGCACAGAAATGTTGTAATTTCATTTGCTATTTTACTATGTTTTGCTATGGCGACGGGTATTGGGTCAGGTAACGAGCCAGGTTTATTGGTTGTTGCAGTAGCATGGGGTTTATTCATTTATCATGGTGTCTCTGTGTTCCTTTTAAGCAAATGCTTAGATAAGAACAAATTTGCTTGGGTTGTGGCCGCAATTATTACCCCAATGCTATTTTTTATACCATCTGCGGTGCTGATTGTTTCTTCAAATAAAATCTTTAAGGCTAATGGATGGAAAGTCAGGTTTTACGGTGGAGCCTACAAGATTACAAAGGTTTCATAACAATTGCCTGGCTGTGGGACTCCGCTGATGCTCCGCCCAACAGCCAGGCGATTATGCCTCTGGAGAAAACGGGGTCGGAGTAATATTCTGGCCTTTGATATTCGACATGGGCGAGGTCATATTCTGGTCATCAATGATTGCCTGGAAGAGATGTTTTTCCACAGACACTGAAAAATTGAGGGTATTCAACA
>JACDZH010000330.1 GCA_013426815.1 Paludibacter sp. | reverse complement strand
GGCAGAATGACCGCTGAAAATCAAAGAGCGAATAAAAGATGATGGATAATTTTTTAACCAATAGTTTTGAATTCGCTCCCGGTGCCCTTGTCCGCGCCCGTGGCCGGGAGTGGGTGGTTCAGCCCCGGTCATCCGCCAAGGTTCTTCATCTCCGCCCCTTGGGTGGATCCGATGAGGATATGGCGACCATTCTTCCTGAACTTGAGTTGATACCCCCGGAGCCAGCCACCTTTCCCTGGCCCGACCCGAATCGCCCCGGGGTCCATGATGCTGCCATCCTGCTCCGCGATGCCTTGCAGCTCAAGTTGCGGGCCGGTGCCGGCCCGTTTCGTTCCTTCGGTAATATCGCCGTGGAACCGCGCGCTTATCAGTTGGTGCCACTGCTCATGGCTTTGCGCCTGCCCATTGTCCGCCTGCTTATTGCTGATGATGTGGGCATTGGCAAGACCATTGAGGCCGGGCTTATTGTTCGCGAACTGCTCGACCGGGGCGAGATCAGCCGTTGTGCTGTTCTTTGTCCGCCACATTTGGTGGAACAATGGCAGCACGAGCTCCATACCCATTTTCATCTCAACGCGGTGGGACTTACTGCCAGCAGCGTGGCGCGACTGGAACGCAATCTGCCTTCCGGGGTTTCACTGTTTGAACAGCATCCATTTGTGGTGGTCAGCCTCGATTACATCAAAAGCCAACGTCACCGCGATCACTTCCTGGCCATTGCTCCAGAGTGTATCATTGTCGATGAGGCCCACACCTGTGCCGCCGCTGGCCAGGGCAAGCAACTGCGATTTGAACTGCTCCAGCGGCTGACCAGCGACGATTCTCGCCATCTTCTGTTGCTCACTGCTACCCCCCATTCAGGAGATGATACCGCCTTCCACAATCTATTGTCGCTGCTGAAACCTGAATTCGCCTCGTTGCAAGGTGCCGCCCAGGAAAGCCGCAAGTCCCTGAGGGAGGATCTGGCCCGTCATTTCGTCCAGCGACGGCGTAAGGATATTGAGGAGTGGCAGGATGCAAGTATATTTCCCCGTCGTTTAACGGCTGAGATTACGTATAATCTTACCGGTCGCTGGGGTGCCCTGTTCGACAATGTCCGTGATTACTGTGTCGAGCTGGCCGCTCGTACCGAACAGCAACAAGGTCAGGCTGCTCGCCTTATCTGGTATGTCACCCTGGCTTTGCTCCGTTGTGTGTCCTCGTCGCCGGATGCTGCCATCAAGGCCCTTTCCACCCGGCTTGAAGGCTCTGTCCAGGACATGGATGCGCTGGCCGACGATGCCCAGCTCCACGATGGTCTTACCGATGACCTCTCAGCAAGTGATTTGGAGCCGGCAGCCCGCCTTGAAGATGTGACTCGCCTTCAGTTCCTGATTGATGAGGCAAGAGCCCTCTCCGGAAGTCAGGACGACCCTAAACTCGCCGCCCTTATCCGCCATCTGACGCCGCTTATCCATGATGACTTTCGTCCGGTGATCTTTTGCCGCTATATTGCCACGGCCCATTATGTAGCCAGGCATCTGCGCCGCGCTTTTCCCTCGGCCATAATCGATGCCGTCACCGGCGAATACACGCCGGAAGAAAGAGAGATTCGCGTTGCCAAGCTTGGTGAGAATGATCATCCCATTCTGGTTGCCACCGACTGCCTCTCCGAGGGTGTCAATCTTCAGCATCAATTCAATGCCATGGTTCATTATGATCTGGCCTGGAATCCAACCCGCCATGAGCAACGGGAAGGCCGGGTGGATCGTTTTGGCCAGAAGGCTAAGGAAGTTCGTTGTGCCATGATCTACGGCCAGGACAATCCAGTTGACGGCTTTATCCTGAATGTTATCCTCCGTAAGGCTGAGGCTATCCGTCAGGAGCTGGGAGTATTGGTTCCCATGCCTGAAGATGCTCAGCGCATCAATCAGGCCCTGATCAAGGCTTCACTTATGAAACGCAAACCCGCGTCGCAACCCCGGCAGATGACCTTGTTTGATTTCAGTGTGCCAGCGAAAATCCTGGAGCCCATGGAGACCATGTGGCAGGATGCCATGGAAAAGGCCAAGGCCAACCGTACTGTCTTTGCCCAGCGGCGGTTGAAGCCGGAAGAAGTTCTGCCGGAATGGCGGCGCCAGCTTGCTGTGCTGGGAGGTGAAGAGGATGTGGCCCGCTTTGTCAAAAATGGTTGTGCTCGCCTGAATGCCCCACTCGAACCCTGGCGGAAAACAGGTTTCCGCTTTTTGCCCCAGCACCTGCCGCAAGCCCTTCGGGAGCGTCTTGCCCAGGAGCATATTGACAAACCACTGGCCATTGATTTTCACTACCCGCCCATGGCCTCGGCCCAGTTTATCCACCGCAGTCACCCGCTGGTGGCGCTGTTGGCCGACACCCTGCTTGAAGGAGCGCTGACCGATGACAAGCCCCTTGCTGCCAGGGCTGCTGTCACCATCACCAAAGAGGTTGAAGTGGTCACCACCGTCTATCTGCTTCGGCTGCGGCACCAGTTGAGCTATACTCGCAAAGGCGAAACCCGCACCCTGATGGCCGAGGAAACCGCTGCCCTTGCCGTGCGTGGACGGACTCAACCGGAATGGATCGAAGATGCCGATCTTTCCACCCTGTTGAATATCACTCCCAGCGCTAATCTGGCTC
>JACDZH010000329.1 GCA_013426815.1 Paludibacter sp. | reverse complement strand
GAGCCAGATTAGCGCTGGGAGTGATATTCAACAGGGTGGAAAGATCGGCATCTTCAATCCATTCCGGTTGAGTCCGTCCACGCACGGCAAGGGCAGTGGTTTCCTCGGCCATCAGGGTGCGGGTCTCCCCTTTGCGGGTATAGCTCAACTGGTGCCGCAGCCGAAGCAGATAGACGGTGGTGACCAACTCAACCTCTTTGGTAATCGTGACAGCAGCCCTGGCAGCAAGAGGCTTGTCATCGGTCAGCGCTCCTTCAAGCAGGGTGTCGGCCAGCAGCGCGACCAGCGGGTGACTGCGGTGGATAAACTGGGCCGAGGCCATGGGCGGGTAGTGAAAATCAATGGCCAGTGGTTTGTCAATATGCTCCTGGGCAAGACGCTCCCGAAGGGCTTGCGGCAGGTGCTGGGGCAAAAAGCGGAAACCTGTTTTCCGCCAGGGTTCGAGTGGGGCATTCAGGCGAGCACAACCATTTTTGACAAAGCGGGCCACATCCTCTTCACCTCCCAGCACAGCAAGCTGGCGCCGCCATTCCGGCAGAACTTCTTCCGGCTTCAACCGCCGCTGGGCAAAGACAGTACGGTTGGCCTTGGCCTTTTCCATGGCATCCTGCCACATGGTCTCCATGGGCTCCAGGATTTTCGCTGGCACACTGAAATCAAACAAGGTCATCTGCCGGGGTTGCGACGCGGGTTTGCGTTTCATAAGTGAAGCCTTGATCAGGGCCTGATTGATGCGCTGAGCATCTTCAGGCATGGGAACCAATACTCCCAGCTCCTGACGGATAGCCTCAGCCTTACGGAGGATAACATTCAGGATAAAGCCGTCAACTGGATTGTCCTGGCCGTAGATCATGGCACAACGAACTTCCTTAGCCTTCTGGCCAAAACGATCCACCCGGCCTTCCCGTTGCTCATGGCGGGTTGGATTCCAGGCCAGATCATAATGAACCATGGCATTGAATTGATGCTGAAGATTGACACCCTCGGAGAGGCAGTCGGTGGCAACCAGAATGGGATGATCATTCTCACCAAGCTTGGCAACGCGAATCTCTCTTTCTTCCGGCGTGTATTCGCCGGTGACGGCATCGATTATGGCCGAGGGAAAAGCGCGGCGCAGATGCCTGGCTACATAATGGGCCGTGGCAATATAGCGGCAAAAGATCACCGGACGAAAGTCATCATGGATAAGCGGCGTCAGATGGCGGATAAGGGCGGCGAGTTTAGGGTCGTCCTGACTTCCGGAGAGGGCTCTTGCCTCATCAATCAGGAACTGAAGGCGAGTCACATCTTCAAGGCGGGCTGCCGGCTCCAAATCACTTGCTGAGAGGTCATCGGTAAGACCATCGTGGAGCTGGGCATCGTCGGCCAGCGCATCCATGTCCTGGACAGAGCCTTCAAGCCGGGTGGAAAGGGCCTTGATGGCAGCATCCGGCGACGAGGACACACAACGGAGCAAAGCCAGGGTGACATACCAGATAAGGCGAGCAGCCTGACCTTGTTGCTGTTCGGTACGAGCGGCCAGCTCGACACAGTAATCACGGACATTGTCGAACAGGGCACCCCAGCGACCGGTAAGATTATACGTAATCTCAGCCGTTAAACGACGGGGAAATATACTTGCATCCTGCCACTCCTCAATATCCTTACGCCGTCGCTGGACGAAATGACGGGCCAGATCCTCCCTCAGGGACTTGCGGCTTTCCTGGGCGGCACCTTGCAACGAGGCGAATTCAGGTTTCAGCAGCGACAATAGATTGTGGAAGGCGGTATCATCTCCTGAATGGGGGGTAGCAGTGAGCAACAGAAGATGGCGAGAATCGTCGCTGGTCAGCCGCTGGAGCAGTTCAAATCGCAGTTGCTTGCCCTGGCCAGCGGCGGCACAGGTGTGGGCCTCATCGACAATGATACACTCTGGAGCAATGGCCAGGAAGTGATCGCGGTGACGTTGGCTTTTGATGTAATCGAGGCTGACCACCACAAATGGATGCTGTTCAAACAGTGAAACCCCGGAAGGCAGATTGCGTTCCAGTCGCGCCACGCTGCTGGCAGTAAGTCCCACCGCGTTGAGATGAAAATGGGTATGGAGCTCGTGCTGCCATTGTTCCACCAAATGTGGCGGACAAAGAACAGCACAACGGCTGATCTCGCCCCGGTCGAGCAGTTCGCGAACAATAAGCCCGGCCTCAATGGTCTTGCCAATGCCCACATCATCAGCAATAAGCAGGCGGACAATGGGCAGGCGCAAAGCCATGAGCAGTGGCACCAACTGATAAGCGCGCGGTTCCACGGCGATATTACCGAAGGAACGAAACGGGCCGGCACCGGCCCGCAACTTGAGCTGCAAGGCATCGCGGAGCAGGATGGCAGCATCATGGACCCCGGGGCGATTCGGGTCGGGCCAGGGAAAGGTGGCTGGCTCCGGGGGTATCAACTCAAGTTCAGGAAGAATGGTCGCCATATCCTCATCGGATCCACCCAAGGGGCGGAGATGAAGAACCTTGGCGGATGACCGGGGCTGAACCACCCACTCCCGGCCACGGGCGCGGACAAGGGCACCGGGAGCGAATTCAAAACTATTGGTTAAAAAATTGTAACTATTCAGCTGAATTTATTTTGTATTTTTTAAAAAAAGTTCTT
>JACDZH010000328.1 GCA_013426815.1 Paludibacter sp. | reverse complement strand
GTAATCGGGAGGGCTTTTCCTCAGGTCTCCTATTGACAACGCTACCAATTTTTTTGTTCTGCGGAAAACTCAATTCTTGTCACTTTGTTCCTCGACTTACCCGTTGTTCAATTGACATTGTTTTCCCTGTCACCATCTTGTATTATTCCAGTAATAAAAGGAGGATAATGCCACATGCATATTGATAAACTCTGTCTATTGTGCTGTTGGCTTTTAATACACCCAGCTTTTCATCACACTTTTTCCCTCGTTGGACTTGATAAAATTTAGTGCCAGCGTTATTACAAATCTTTAGTAAAATGTATAGAAATCTATCAAATGAGAGGAATAACTAAATGGCAATATATGCGATATGGAACAATAAGGGTGGTGTTGGAAAGAGCTACCTGTCTTTTCAACTGGCGGCCGAATATGCAAGACAAAATACAACCAAAAAAGTTTTGGTCGTAGATTTATGTCCCCAAGCTAATGCCTCGTCAATGCTACTTGGTGGTATGATTGATGGGGAACGAAAGTTGACAGAAATTCATACATCTCAACCAAGACGAACAATCTCTGGTTACATTGAAGATAGAATCCGCAGTCCATACATGTCACCAAACTCTGGAATTGACTATATTACACAAGTTTCACGCTATAACAATAAAGTACCGTCTAATATGTATTTGGTTGTTGGTGACGAGCAATTAGAAAATCAAGCATCAAGAGTCACAAGTGCCACCTTTCCAGGGCCACAGGATTCTTGGAGAATTGTTCATCTCTGGATTCGTGACCTGATTACAGACATACAAACATCATGGAACAATGAAGATTCATGCGTGTTTATTGACTGCAATCCTAGTTTCTCAATATACACAGAATTAGCGTTAACTGCCGCGGACAGATTGCTCATACCATTTTCGGCTGATGGCTCTTCAAAGAGAGCAATTAAGGCTGTTCTTTCTTTAGTCTATGGTGTTAGAAGGCACCAAGGTGATACTCAATCTGATTTTTACTTAGAATCAACGAGGTATCGGATGGCGTTTCCAGATATATACATGTACATAGGGAACCGCCTTACACAAATGAACAGTTCTTCTGCATCTGCTTTCAAAACCGTTGTAAATGAGATTGGTGACGAAATATGGGGGGTTTGGCAATCTTCACCGCAGGTCTTCTGTATTCACCCTAATGGTTCTCCTACCCCAAACTCGAGAAAAGCATTCAGATCGATGTTCCAATATGAGGTAAATGATGCGAATACTGCATCTGTTGTATCGGGTGCTCTCGGAATACCAATTGCATCGCTAACAGCAGGCCAAAAACATGTGGCAGGACGTTCTGTTACAGTGAACCAGTCCCAGTTAGACAAACAAGTTCCGAATATTACTCAGCTAGTCCAAAACATCGAATAAAACTAAATAAGGCACTTTAAATTGACGGTGAAATCTCCCTGAATTCCATAGCAAGGCCTGTGGTCGCGGCATTTTAGCTTGGTCGTTAACGAACCCTTTCCTTACCGATGGGTCGCTTCCCGTTTTCCATTTCGGAGATATGTCGTTGCTTCAAATTGTTCCCGGGCCAGTCGTTTGTCTTCATTCGGATCAACTCCCCGCCCCGTGTCGGCAAGTATTCCTTGAGGGCCGGTTCAGGGAGCCTGATTCAGGGGACAGGATATTTATCGTTGACTCTTCAGCACCTGTGCGGCTATACTTTCACCATGGCAAGAATCGCACGAGTCGTAGCCCCTGGCTGCCCACATCATATCACCCAGCGCGGGAATCGCCGCCAGCAGACCTTTTTCTGCGACGACGATTACCTGGCCTACCTGGAACTGATGGCGTATTGGTGCAGGAAATATGATGTGGACATCTGGGCCTGGTGCCTGATGCCCGATCATGTGCACCTTATCGCCGTCCCCCACACCGAGAAAGGCCTTGCCCGCGCCATTGGCGAAGCGCATCGTCGCTATACCCTGCGGATCAATTCCCGAGAGCAGTGGCGGGGGCATCTGTGGCAGGAAAGGTTCGCCTCTTTTCCCATGGATGAGCAGTATCTGCTGGCCACTGCCCGCTATATCGAGATGAATCCGGTGGCCGTGGGCCTGGTGCTGGATCCTGGTGCATACCGATGGAGCAGCGCCCATGCCCATCTTGCGGGCCGGGATACCGAACTTGGAGACGTGAAGCCCCTGC
The DNA here is from genome assembly GCA_013426815.1 of Paludibacter sp. Lineage (GTDB taxonomy): Bacteria > Bacteroidota > Bacteroidia > Bacteroidales > Paludibacteraceae > Paludibacter. The sequence continues at coordinate 470 of JACDZH010000328.1, read as the reverse complement.
TTGAACTGGTTCCTGACTGGCGCCGCTTTTTGATGCTGACGCCAGAGGAGGAAGTCGATCTGCTCCACCGTCATGAGTCCACCGGTCGACCCTTGGGGGATGAGATGTTTGTCGATCAACTGGAAATCACAACAAAGCGGGTATTAAGGCCGCAAAAACCTGGTCCCAAGAAAAACAGCAAATTGAAGCAATCCCGTCCCCGCAACCCGCATTGAAACTTTGGTTTCATTCTCGTCTCACATTGATCATCCTGTCGTCCTCTTTTTCTGGGCGGGCTTCCCGAGCCGCACCGAATCTCCGATGTACTCGTCAATCTTCTTGATATCCTGGGCGGGAACGCCGCTTTCCTGGTAGTACGACCGCCTTTTTTCCACGACAGACCAGACTTCCTCGATAATATCCGCTGCCTGACGGGGCCGCAGGGCAAAGTTTTTTGCTTCTGCCAATAAATCCTCCTTGCCTGGATACCG
>JACDZH010000327.1 GCA_013426815.1 Paludibacter sp. | reverse complement strand
GCACGGTTCTGTGAGAGGTTTAGGGGTGAGATTCCCCTTTACCTACTCGATTTTTGTCGTTTGTTCAATTCTGCTTCACAAATTAATGTGAATTTCGGCAAATCTTTCATTATTTTTTTTACGTCGTCAAAGTATATAACCATACTTAAATGATAACATTTTTCAATCCAAGGATATATTATATGTTCGGCTGTTATGGCTTTATATATCAGATTTTTATTGTCTTTCTCTTTTAATTCAGAATAGCTTCCTATTACACCATCAGCGTTTGGGTGTACGAATTCACATAGGTCATTGTAAAAATTCAAAACTCCATTATATTTTTTGTCAAGTTTCTCTATTTGACTCAATATATTGGTTGCATTATAATTACTTTCATATCTTGTTCCAAAACACAGTTTCATCATCAACTCGTCAAAATTCTCGATTAGTTTTTCCTGAATTATAGATTTTTCAATACTTGAACTTATTCGATTTATTATTGCTGTCATCTCAAAAAGTGACCGTATCAAAGAAACGGCTGGTACTATATGATTATTCATTATCAGCATATCAGTTGATTCACAAAAATCAATCATGCGACAATTCATTGATTCAATCAGCAAATGAACCTTGTACGGAATTTTTGCTCTATCTGAATATTCAAAATGATTGATTAAATCAGTCTTTAAAGATTGAATTTCTAATAGACTTTTTTTATAATCGTAAGTGAAATTCATGTGTTTTTTATTTTCGTTTTATTTGTTCTTGATTAGCTTTCAAAATTTTATCACCCCATTTTTCACTAATATTTCTAAGCCAGGTTAATGAATCATCTCCCTTATAAAGTACAATAATATAAATCATTAAACATCTGTTTTTAACTCTAATCATATCTACTACTGTTGCTTTCACAATAGTTTTTCCATTTTCTTCAGTTGCTGCCAAAATTCCATATCCATATAAATCTGGTTTAGAAAAGAAACAACCTAAAGAAGTTGGCTCGCCAATTTTAATGTCAGAACTTGTTCTTTGATTGTATTCATTTTGAGATTTTTTAACCGTGCGTGAATCAATCTTTTTAAATGTTTTTCCAATACTATTTGTTATTTCTTTAAATTGGCTTTCATTTATTTCAAATTCTTCTAAACCTTTAGCGATTTGAACCGTTGCGTACTTTTCTGTATTAATTGGGTCAGAGAACCCCGATTTGTATTTTCTATAGTCTTTATTTAATACATATACACACAAAAGCTTGTTGGAATTAGGAGCAATAATACTTATTGATTCCCACTCTTCCTTTTTGACAGAAACAAATGACGTGTCAGGTATTGGAATTCTAATAGAAACACCACCTACCTTTATAGTTTGGGCATTTACATTTGTGTGCAAATTTGAAACTAACAAAACTGCAAAACCTATTAATAATTTGAATTTTTTCATAACTTTTTATTTTCTTTTTTTGAACGTGTATATTTAACGATAAAATAAGCACTAAATGAAATTATCACCATTATTAATTTGTTAACAGGAAATATTTGAATTAATATATCTAAGTCGAATCCGTCAGTTGCCATCCGTGAAAATACTCCCATAAAAAACATGATAAAATTTACCAGCGCAATAATTCCAAGTATTAAAAACACTTTTTCTAGTTTCTCCATTTTTATTTATTTAAAGATTAATAACTTGTATTTATCCAGATAGTTATGATAAAAAACTTTAACCCAGAATCATTATTTTCTTCCTTAATTCTATTATTTTTTTATAAGGGAACCATAAAGAACAAGAAATGTAATGATACCCCATAAAATAGCATAAGAAGTTACAAATCCATTTCCTTTTATGTCATTTTTCGTCCATTTAGCAAATAATTTTATAAGATAAGTAAGTAGTAGAGGAATGACGTAAAGAATGAATAGTGAGCCTAAAACTTCTCCTATTATTTCTGCTACGCTCAGGTTGTCTATTTTTATATTACCTGAAATGAAACTTACAAAAACAGAACCGAGTATGAAAGCAATTGTGATTTTCCAGTTTTTTATCATTTTGGTTATTTATTAGGGTTTATAATTTTCGTAAAATTCAAATCGATAATGATTTATTTTTTCACGCAAAGCGTGTTTCTTTTCCTGTTTTCTTGTCGTAAAACTAATTTGTAAATAAGTCGATATATTGTCTGTCTTTTTTTTCTACACTTGCCCATAACGACCGAGGCTATGGGCATTGGCGGTTTGCGGGAGCATTCGCTGTCGTGAAACGACAAAGTGAATGCGGAGAGCAAAGACCGCTAAATGCACGTCAGCCAGCCAATGAACATAGGCGTGTGTTATGTGCAATCAGTTCGTTGAGTATAGTTGTCAATTGTTGTCTAAATTTGAAAAGTTGTCCACGCTGGAAAATTTTTGACAAACACAAAAGTTGTCTTGTTGTTTTTTTTCTTAAAAGTCAAACCGCTAAAAAACAGTCACAAATTAACAAAAGTGCTTATCCACTTCGGTCAAGTGTTTTTGCTAATATACTATATTTCAAGCATTTATATAAATGGCGAAATCGAAGCTAATTCATTGACATAATGGCTGTTGTGCTTTTTAACCTTTATCGAAAGGGATAAGCAGTTTAACAAAATATATTTTAGTTTTCAAGTCGAAAAGCAGAATTTGTTTTTTCTTGT
>JACDZH010000326.1 GCA_013426815.1 Paludibacter sp. | reverse complement strand
CCTTATAACAACAATAAATTTTTAAATACCGCTTTTAGCGGACAACAATGATTATCAATACATTATTTTTCAACAAAAGAAATAATATTCTATGAACAAATCAAATTTAAGATCGTTTAAAGTATAAAAAAATTGATATGAATGATAACTTTGCACATCGCGCCGCAGAATGGGATAGTCCTGAGAAAACAAGAATGACTGAAATTTTCGTGACTGAAATGTTACGACATGTTTCTCCTCAAACACATTGGAAGGCGTTGGAAATTGGTGCCGGTACGGGTTTAGTTGGACTGCAAATTGCACATTTGGTTGATAAAATTGTATTTGAAGATACTTCGGAAGCTATGTTGGACGTTTTAAAACAAAAATTGAGTACCGAAAGCTCTGTTGAAATTGTTCATGGTGAAGTTTTTGATTATAAGCAAAAAGATATTGATTTAGTGTTTTCGTGTATGGCTTTTCATCATGTTCCTGATATTGAAAAAACCCTTGAACATTTATTTACAATTACAAATGGGGGAGCCACAGTGATTATTGGCGATTTAAGAACAGAGGATGGTTCATTTCACCGTTTTGAACCTATACCACATAAAGGATTTGATACCGAAGCCCTTTCGGAACAGTTTAAAAAAGCTGGTTTTGATGTGATTAGTTCTCAAACCTATCATAAATTAAAAAGAGAACGCGTGGAAGGTGTTGCCTCTGAATATGAACAATTTATGCTTATAGCACAGAAAAAATAATTATTTAAAACAAATTATATGAAAATCGTCATTTTTGGAGCAACCGGTAGAACCGGTTCGCTATTACTCGATCAAGCATTATCTGAAGGTCATGAAGTGAGAGCTTATGTTCGTAGTTCAGGTTCAATTTCAAAAACTCATCCCAACCTGAAAGTTATAGCTGGAAAACTGAATGAAATTCAAAAATTGAAGGAAGCAATTACCGGCGCAGATGCCTGTTTTTCGACTCTGGGTGCAAGTTCTTTAACACATCACTCGCCTGAGATTATAGAAGGAATTGATTGTATTGTAAAAGTGATGGAGCAGGAAGTTGTACCACGGTTTGTTTATCTTTCGACCATTGGTGCAGGCGACAGTAATTATTTTATGGCTCAACCCATACGTTTTCTAGTGGTTAATGTTGCACTTCGAATTCCTATTGCCGATCATACTACCAACGAACAACGCATTGAAAATAGTAAACTGAAATGGACAATTGTGCGTCCGGGTGGACTTAACGATGGACCAAAAAAAGACAATCTGATTTACGGGAGCGAAAAAACAGTATTGAAAGGAAATCCGGGAATTTCGAGGGCTAGCGTGGCTGCATTTATGCTACAACAAATTTCGAATAGTAAGTATGTAAAAAAGAGTGTTTGGTTGTACGAATAAGGTGATTTAATGGATGAAAATTTCTTGATTGCAGAAATTGGAAGATCTAGAGACTGGTTTTTATTTGTTGCATTTTTTGCAAATTTAAACTCAGTAATCTCCAGCCTTTCATTTTTTTCATTTCCGGTTTTTACATTATTTGACTACTTTTGCTGTTCATTTATTCCAACTCCAAAATGACAGAAAACCAAGTTTTTGAACGTATTGATTATACTGTAAATATCTTGCCAAGGGGAGAATACGAAAACTGCACTTTCCTGAATTGCAACTTTTACAGTGGTGAACTTTCGCACAATACTTTCCGTGAATGCCGTTTTGAAAACTGTGATTTTTGCTTAGCCAAATTTAAAAATACAGCTTTAAGTGATATTCAGTTTGTTGGATGTAAATTATTGGGAGTGTCGTTCGAAGAATGTAATCAATTTTTACTTGCCCTCGATTTTGAAAATTGCCTGCTCAAACTGGCAGTTTTCAATAAACTAAAACTCAAGAAAACCCGTTTCAAAAACTGTAATTTACAGGAAACTGACTTTACCGAAACCGATCTGAATGCTTCAATATTTGATAATTGTGACTTGCAACGGGCAATTTTTCATAAAACACTACTAGAGAAAGCCGATTTTCGCACTTCATTTCATTATTCAATTGATCCGGAAAACAACCGAATAAGGAAAGCACGATTTTCAAGGATGGGAGTTGTGGGATTGTTGGATAAGTATGGAATTGAGATTGAATAATTCATTCATTAGACAAATCAATCTCTGAATTCAATATTTATAAAAAAAGAATGATATAAGGTTATAGAGCTAATAATTAAACGCATAAGTTTTCCTGTTTTTCAAGTGTCTTTTCAATGAGTGCAATAAGTTGACTTACCGGTTCAAAATAGGGCATGACTTTTTCATTATCAAAATCGAACATATCATCATAATCTCCTTTTTGTCTCCAGGTAAAAAGTTGTGAGTACATTTTTCCAAATTCCTTTGGTATTCTGTTCGTCAAAATAAAATGTTCCGAAAAATTTGATTTAGCTCCAGTGTGTGTAGTTGGTTTAAGATCCGAATCTAGCAACAAAGCCATAACGGCATAATAAGCCGAATAGTAAAGCCTGTTAATGCTAGAATTTCATCTCTCATTTTAAGCTAAGATTTGTGCATCTTCGTAGGTTTCTTTGGCTCTAATAAGCCTGTAGTTTACTAAATCTGCTTTAGTGCCTTTCATTTTTCTCTTATATAATTATTCATTGTTGTCCGCTAAAAGCGGTATTTAAAAATTTATTGTTGTTATAAGGTC
>JACDZH010000325.1 GCA_013426815.1 Paludibacter sp. | reverse complement strand
TCATTTGAGTCAAATCATTGGTACCAAATGAGAAAAACTCAGCCGTTGCAGCTATACGATCAGCAGTTAAGCAAGCACGTGGAATTTCAATCATTGTTCCTACCTTAAATTCGATGCTGTCACCTTTTTCAGCAAATAATTTTGCAGCTGTTTCGCGAATTATGGTATCTTGTTCGTTGAATTCAAATTTGATTCCCACCAATGGAACCATTATTTCGGGAAGAACCTCAATACCTTTTTTCTTTAGAATCAAAGCTGCACCTAAAATAGCACGTGTTTGCATTTCGGTAATTTCGGGATAAGTGTTTCCCAAACGACATCCACGGTGACCCAACATTGGATTCTGTTCGTGTAACGAATCTACACGTTGTTTAATCACTTTCAACGAAACACCCATGGCTTCAGCCATTTCGCGTTGTCCTTTTTCATCGTGAGGAACAAATTCGTGTAATGGTGGATCGAGCAAACGAACAGTAACAGGACAACCTGCCATTGCTTCGAATATTCCTTCGAAATCGGCTTCCTGATAGGGAAGAATTTTTGCCAACGCAACACGACGACCGGCTTCATCTTCTGCCAAAATCATCTCGCGCATGGCTTTGATTTTTTCTCCTTCGAAAAACATGTGTTCGGTACGGCAAAGACCAATTCCTGTTGCGCCAAATTTACGGGCAACCTGAGCATCGTGAGGCGTGTCGGCATTCGTGCGAACAGTCATTCTGGTATATTTGTCGGCTAATTTCATGATTTCAGCAAAATCGGCATCCAATTCAGCTTCGGTAGTTCCAACCTGACCTAAGAAAATATCACCGGTCGAACCATTCAGTGAAATATAATCACCTTCTTTCAATGTTAATCCGTCGACATCCATTGTTTTATTGGCATAATCAATTTTCAATGTTCCGGCACCCGAAACACAACATTTACCCATACCACGTGCCACAACAGCTGCATGTGAAGTCATACCACCACGGGCAGTCAGAATTCCCTGAGCAGCAGCCATACCGGCTAAATCTTCGGGCGATGTTTCTACACGAACCATAATAACTCTTTCGCCGCTTCCAGCCCATTCAGCTGCATCATCAGCGTTGAAAACAATACGACCAGAGGCTGCTCCCGGAGAGGCTGCTAATCCTTTAGCAATAAGTTTCGCATTTTTAATGGCTGTTTTATCAAAAATAGGGTGAAGCAATTCGTCCAATCTGTTTGGATCGACACGTAAAATAGCTGATTTTTCATCAATCATTCCCTGATGATACATATCCATGGCAATTTTTACCATGGCAGCACCGGTACGTTTTCCGTTACGGGTTTGCAAAAACCAAAGTTTACCTTCTTGTACGGTAAATTCCATGTCTTGCATATCTTTATAATGGTTTTCCAATTTAGTTTGGATGGAATCCAATTCTTTGTAGATTGAAGGCATAGCTTCTTCCATAGATGGAAATTTAGAAACGCGATCGGCTTCCGAAACACCTGCCAATACTGCCCAACGTTTTGAACCTTCTTTGGTAATTTGTTGTGGAGTACGAATGCCGGCAACCACATCTTCACCCTGTGCATTGATTAAATATTCTCCGACAAACATATCTTCGCCGGTTGCAGCATCACGACTGAAACAAACGCCCGTAGCCGAAGTTTCGCCCATATTACCGAATACCATTGATTGTACGCTAACGGCAGTTCCCCATTCAGCAGGAATATTTTCCATTTTACGATAAAGAATAGCACGGTCGTTCATCCATGAATCGAAAACTGAACAAACAGCACCCCAAAGTTGCTCGTAAGCAGATTCAGGAAAATTATGACCGGTTTGTTTTAATACCGCTGCTTTAAATTTAACAACTAATTCTCTCAAATCGTCGACAGAAAGTTGATTATCCAATTCAACACCTTTTGCTGCTTTTAAATGTTCAAGAATTTCTTCGAAAGGATCAGCGTCATTTTTATTTTCAGGTTTCATGCCCAATACTACGTCACCGTACATCTGAACAAAACGACGATATGAATCCCATGCAAAGCGACCGTTTCCGGTTTTGCGAGCCAATCCTTCAACCACTGCATCATTCAAACCCAAGTTCAAAATGGTATCCATCATACCCGGCATAGAAGCACGTGCACCTGAACGAACCGAAACCAATAAAGGGTTTTCAATGTCTCCAAACTTTGAATTCATCAATTTTTCAAGTCCGGCAATAGCTTTTTCAACTTCAGGTTTTAAAAGTTCTACTACTTGGTCTTTTCCTAAGGTATAATACTCATTACATACATCGGTAGTAATTGTAAAACCGGGAGGAACAGGAACTCCAATCAAATTCATTTCTGCTAGATTTGCTCCTTTACCACCGAGCAAGTTTTTCATGTCTGCTTTACCTTCAGCTAGTCCATTGCCAAAAGTGTACACTCTTTTTGTGCTATTCATACTTGGATTATTAAATTTATAAATTGTTTATTGTTTCAATTTTTAGGAGTTGCAAAGTTAGTTTTTTTTTGGAATATATTAAAATGAATATCAAAAAAAAGATAGAAATATCACTTAAACATTGCATGTACCTGTAATCAATTAATTCATACAAAAAATAAAATTACTAACCCAATTTATAATCGATGGTTATACAGTTTAAATTTATATATTATTCTGTAAATAAAAAAATTAAATGAGTATCGGGTGTTGTACCTAAAGAAAAAAGTTTACATTTGTCTTTC
>JACDZH010000324.1 GCA_013426815.1 Paludibacter sp. | reverse complement strand
AGGATGCCGCTCTCCGTGGTCACCGCCCCATACGGTCCCCGGTAAACGACAGCCAGGGATGGCTTAGTGTCGCGGGCGCCAGGGACGGCGCAGGAGCGACCGCAGGCCAGGGACGGCCCAGTGTCGCGGGCGCCAGGGACGGCGCAGGAGCGACCGACAGCCACGGATGGCCCAGCATCGCCAGCGCCAGGGAGATCGACAGCCACGGACAACCCGGTATCGCTTGCGCCATTTATCCCCTTATCAGCCCATTGTCCCGGTTGCAGCGGTCGCTGGGCCTGATAGGTGAGGGAGAAAAAATCCATGCCGTCCACCTGGCGATAGGGGAAGCGCTTGATCAGCCGGATGGCCGAAAAACCGGCGGCAGTGAGCATGGTCACCAGTTCTTCCTGCTCCATGGCCCCGCCCAGACATTCCCCCCGGTAGAGGACATTATTCTTGATGGCGGCGGGGATGGGCGTGTCGGTGGTGATATCGGAGATAACCAGTTTGCCGCCCGGCTTGAGGATACGGTATATTTCGCGGTAGGTTCGGCGTTTATCCGGGCTGAGGTTGATGACGCAGTTGGAGAGAACAATATCGGCGCATTGATCATCAAGGGGGATCTGTTCGAGAAAGCCCTTGCGAAAGGCCACGTTGTCATAGCCCAGCCGGGCCACCACCTCCTGCTTTGAGGACGCGGCCAGATTCAGCATCTCGTCGGTCATATCAATGCCATAGACCTTTCCCTCCCTGCCCACCATGGCCGCGGCCATAAAGCATTCCACCCCTGAGCCGGAGCCCAGGTCCACCAGGGTCTGTCCTGGCCGGGGGGCGGCATCGGTGACTGGACTGCCGCAGCCGTAGGAGCGTTTGCGCGATTCCTCGGGGATAAAATCAGCCGCCTCCTGGCCCTCGGCCAGCGGGTTGACGATATCCTCATTGGTGCTGAGGGCCGCCTGCCCGTAAAATTCACGCACCTGCCAGCGGCCGTGGTCGGAGGTATCCGAGGCCAGGGAGATAACGCAGTTGCAATGGGTGAGGGTCACCCCCTGACCGGCGGTTTCCGGGTCGGGGCAATCGTGGCGGATATCGCCCATGCGCAGTTTGATGGCGCTGTGGTCCGTTACCGGCGAGAGCTCGGCCTGCCGCCTGATCAGTTCCAGGGCGATCTTGTCGTACAGCTCGATATAGGGGTCGTGGCCCATCCAGCCGCCGCCGGTGAGAAAGCTGTGATCGGGATCACCGCCGCCAATAATGAATTTGAGCGGATTTTCCTGATACTGCGGGGAGTCGATGAGCGAGGCGTTGCGCAGACTGTGGAGCAGCGGGCTGGTGTGCCACACCCCGGCCAGCCCCTGTGACAGCTCGCCGCAGGCCGTCTCAGGCAGACCCACCAGGGCGGGCGAGGGGTAGATGACGCCATCGGGCCCGATGGTGAGGGATTCCCAGCCGCCGTTGGAGAGATCGTGCCGGGTGCCGGGGGTGGAAAAGACCTGGCCGCGGATGGTTTCCAGGTTGTCGATGGTCAGCCCGCAGCCATCGGCCCGTTCCCAGGCGGCCAGCAGATGGGTGAAGATCTCGGCGGGCGCGACGAATTGTGCGCGGCTGCCCTTGCCGCGGATAAAATGATAGAGCAGATGGACACTTGCAGCCCCGATCTCGCTGGCAAGGGTCATCAGCGCCGGCAGATCGGCCACATTGGAGCGGCTGACGGCAATGGACAGGGTGAAGGATTTTCCGGCCTGACGCAGGGCGGCGAGGTTGGTCAGCAGGCGTTGATAGGAGCCGATGCCCCGCAGACTGTCATGGGCCTGCTCCAGTCCGTCCAGGCTGACCTGGAAATGAAGGCGGTCGAGGGCCTGAAGGGTGGCGATATGTTTGCTCAGCAGCATGCCGTTGGTGAGGATCACCGCGTGGCACTGGGGGTTTTGTCCTAAAAATGAGCTCAGCCAGGGGAAAAAATCGGGATAGAGAAAGGGCTCGCCGCCGGTGAAGTAAAAGAGGCAGCAGCCGAGCTCCAGGGCCTGGGTGGCGGCTGTGTCAAGCTGGGCCCGGGGCAGGGTTCTGGTGGTGGCGGGAGAGGAGGCGAACAGGCAATGGGTGCAGCTGAGGTTGCAGCGGTCGGTGAGATGAAACCAGCACTCCTTGAGGCGATGAAGGCTCAACTCCCGGCTCCGTCCTCTGTACTCGCTATGGCCGATGCCTTTTATGGAGTGGTTCAGTCGATCCAGGTCGAGGGCGAGACGGTGGGCCAGGGCCGGAGTCCATGCCCTGCTGTCTGAAAACCGCTGCTGCAGAAGGCAGAGGGCGCTGGTCGGGTTTTCGGAATGGATCAGGGCCTGGAGCAGATGATCACCGTATTCGGTGGGCACCAGCCAATCCGGAATTTCGGGCCGGATATAGATGACGCCGCCCGCGTGTTCCAGTCGCTGCCATCCTTTGGGGGAGGGTGAAATTTTGGTCATTGCGTTGTTCTCAGCCTGTGCCTTTAATGTACGCCGTCATATTTGAGACGGAATTTGGGGCGGATGAATTTTCTTGAACGAATCTCGGGCCATTGCTTCCTCCCCGCACGCCACGCCCAGAAACCAGCGGAAAAGATTGGTGGTTTCTGGGACGCGGTAGAAGAGACCGTAAGCCTTTCATGCAAGAAAAAGACCTTGCCTGATCTGGGGAGTTTGTTGGTAATTTGCCCCACGCCACGCCCAGAAACCGCCGGAAAAGATTGG
>JACDZH010000323.1 GCA_013426815.1 Paludibacter sp. | reverse complement strand
TCTAATTTTAAAATAATGTATCAATGATTTTATAACTTATATAATGTCTATTTTATATTTTTAAAAATAAATATTTTTGCTTAGAATTTTATACATGTTGACAATTTCCAAAGCTGATACATTATAATTATTGGTTACAAAAACGAATAATTCATCGTTTTGATTGTCGAAATAATCAACCAGGGTAATTTTTTAGGTTTAAGACCTACTTACTTTGGAATGATCTACATCGCAGTTTTGTCTGTTTTCAAGAATGAAGTTTGGTAAATGTTGAAATTTTGTTCAACAACATTTCTTTAGTTTTTTACATCGTATATATTGGGTCATAATGTTTAATACCTAAATGATATGGTAAGCTTTTGAGAGCATTTAAGCACAAATAAATCCTATGCAATGAATTTAAAAAGTCAATTGTCCGAAGAATTGTTAACAAACTGATTCCAACAATTCAAATCAAGTACAGGATAATTACTAGAGTATTGTTTTACATATTTATTAAATTCATATTAATCCACAAAAATCCAAAACCAGTGAAAATACAAATTTTCCCGAACACATAATCTGCGTTTATTGCAAGTGGTGATCATAAATTCAAGTCAATAAAATCTAAGAACACCGATATATTGCTATTATACAACAAATTACAAATACTTGTTTAATTTAATTGCAACACTACTAATAATTGAATATAATTATGCATCTAAAATTACCCCATAATGTCCAAATTAAAGATTGAAACAGCTTTGAGTAAAAAAATTAGGTATAAAAACAGGATTGTAAGAGGAGTAGAAAACTAATTCACTTTTTTGTGTTAAAGTTACCTTATTGTGAACATAAGTTCATAACTATACTTATCTTTGTGCTCTCATTAAATTGTAAATAGAATAATTGTAAATTGTATTATGCCTCGTCCAAAACAATTCCGTAAAATAGTTTCACCACCTTTAATGACGGGTTATAAACCTTTTGGTATTCGAGCATCTGAGTTTGAAAAAGTTATTTTAAGTTTTGATGAATATGAAGCCATTCGACTGCTCGACTATGAAGGTTTAATGCAGGAACAGGCAGCTGAAAGTATGAGTGTATCTCGTCCAACACTAACTCGTATTTACGAAAAAGGTCGTAGAACTATTGCCAAAGCTTTGGTGGAAGGAAAAATGATATTAATTGATGGTGGAAATGTTGATTTTGGAAAACAATGGTTTCGTTGTCGAAAATGCCACAAACTGATAGACGGTGTTGAAAATCATATTCCATGTAAAAATTGTGTAAGTTTTGGAAATGAAGAACTTAAGCCATTGACCCCTAGCTCCTAAAGGGGAAATATAATAATAGGTATAGGCTTATTTTTGGAATCTTAAAATATATTTTATATATCGTTAATGAAAATCATAGTTTTATCCGACAATATAAGTATTAGTTCTGATTTAGAAACAGAACATGGTTTGAGTATTTATCTCGAAACGGTCATTTATAAATGTTTGTTGGATACCGGAGCTTCTGATCTTTTAATCCGAAATGCCGAAAAATTGAACATAGATTTAAGCGTTGTTGATTATGTATTTATTTCACATGGACATGCTGACCACATTGGTGGGTTATCTTATTTTCTGGAGAAAAATTCAATGGCAAAAGTTATCATTTCGTCCAATGCGCTAACTCAGAAGTTTTTCTCTCAACGCAACGGTATGCACCAAATCAGTGTTGAAACAGATTTTTCGAAATATTACGACAGATTTATTTTTGTTCATAAAGAATTAGAATTGGACAACGATATTCATATTTATGCCAACACTTCTAATGTTTATGCAAAACCTCTTGGGAATAAAAGTTTATTCAAAGAAAATACTGCAGGTGAACTCATTCCCGATGATTTTAATCACGAACTGATCCTGTCCGCCGGTACCGACAAACTTTTTGTTTTTACAGGTTGTGCCCATCATGGTTTGCTTAATATTTTACAAACAGTAAAAGAAAAATCGACAGTTCCAATTCGTTGGGTGATGGGAGGTTTTCATCTACTCGATGCAAAAAATGGAAATGTGTACGAAAACGATAACCAAATTGCTGATATCGCAACTACACTTAAGAACAAATATCCGTTAACCGAGTTAATTACTGGACATTGTACAGGAGAAAAAACATTCGAATTGTTGAAAAAGACTTTGGAATTCAATTTAATACATTTTTTCACTGGATATAAAACTGAATTATTTGAAAATAAAGCTGTATAAATAAAGCCAATTTTTTAAGTTATGGAACATAAACCAATAGACAAGTCGAAATTCAATATAATCATTGACTTAATAATGCTTTTGTTGATGATGTCTATAGCTGGCATAGGTTTTTTAATGAAATATGTATTAGTTCCGGGGTTTAAAAGAAATATATTATATGGTAATAATGTAGAATTGGAGTTTTGGGGTAAAACTCACCATCAATGGGGGACAATTCACCTAATTCTAAGTATTGCTTTACTAGCTTTATTACTTATACATATTATATTACATTGGAAAATGATTGTTAGCATTTCTAAAAGAATGATACCTGTCAGAATAATACGAATTGTATTTTTTTTGTTGATTTTAACTATAGGGTTATTCTTAATAATTTTTCCTTTGTTAGTCAAGCCCGAAGTTATTGAAAAAGAAGCTTTATACCGGAATATTCAAGGAAATAAGTTATTAACCTGAGTTCGGGATAAGAAAGTGTGTCAAAAAGTTGTATCATCGGAGT
>JACDZH010000322.1 GCA_013426815.1 Paludibacter sp. | reverse complement strand
AAATCTTTATTAGATCATGTTGTCAATGATGCTGATTATGCCATAATCACTCGTCGGGATGCTGAACCCGTTGTCGTTATGTCTTTGAGTTCATTCAACAGCTATATGGAAACATTTCATCTTCTTAAGTCACCTGCAAACGCTGTCCATTTAGCAAAATCCATGGAACAATATAAAAATAAAATTGTTCATGAACGGGATCTTCTCGATGAGTAGAAAATTGGCATGGACCAATGAGGCATGGGAGGGATCCCTTTACTGGCAATCGCAGGACAGGAAAACACTGAAAAAAATCAACACATTACTGGTTGATGCAAAAAGACAGCCTTTCGAAGGTCTTGGAAAACCGGAACCGTTACGAGAGAATTTATCTGGATATTGGTCTCGACGGATTGATGACACAAATCGTTTGGTATATGCCGTCGATGATAATTATATCACTATTCTATCCTGTAGATATCACTACTGATCCTCCTGCTCGTAAACATCAACCCCTGTAGAACAGACACAGAAAATTCTAAGCCCTATCCCCGGAATTCCCCACCGAAGCCTTCCACAAGGCCATTGCCCAAGCCAGGGGAGAACTATCAGCAAGGAGGGGGAAATAATTTTTGTTCGGCATCATAAAAAGGAACTGTGTCCTATAAATATCCCGAATATGTTACCCCATTCAATACTGTCATGCGAGCGAACCGAGAGTTGGGAGTAACCATTTATATGTGTGTTGAACGGTTCCTATTCAAGGAGAGCCGGATGTACCAGCCGATTATTATCTTTGAAAACCAAGGTTAGAGTGTGCCGTAACAACTTGCAATCCCGGCCACATATCTGCACTTATCTGCACGCAATAAGCCCGTCTTTTTAAGCAAAAGCAGCCCTTCTTACACCGTAAATCATGCCTAAGGGAGATTTTTCACAAATGGAGTTTAAGGCCAGAAAAATAACTATTGACCCATCCGATCCCTACAGAGATGATACGCTTTCAAGAAAAGAAAATATTGACAATATGTCATTGCTATTAAGAAATATTTCCACGCCTATTGTGTTATCAGTAAACGCTTCATGGGGTCAGGGAAAGACTACCTTCTTAGAAATGTTGCATGCAGATTTAATGAATAATCACTGCAACTCCATTTATTTCAGTGCATGGGAAACAGATTTCGCAAGTGATCCGTTGTTGGCATTCCTAGGGGAAATGAGCCAGAGCCTAAACGCTCTAATCAATGGAGATAATAAGAAAAATGAAGCTTGGGAAAAAGCTAAAAAAGCTGGGGTACATATTCTCAAGAAAGGGATGCCTGCCTTAATTAAAATTGGAACTGCTGGGATAATTGATGTTGACAAAATTCTCGAAGATGAAGCTTCAAAGCTCATGGAAGGTATCTCAAAAGATATAATAACTGAGTATTCGAGGAATAAAGATGAAATTATTCGGTTTAAGGATAGCATTGCCAAACTTCTGTGTAATGAAAATGGCACAAAAACAAAATTATTCATCATTATTGACGAACTTGATCGTTGCAGACCTACATATGCCATTGAATTTTTAGAAAGAATTAAACACCTCTTGGACATAGAAGGCTTGGTGTTTGTATTAGCATTAGACAAACAGCAGTTATCATATAGTGTCAAAGGTATTTACGGTGCCGATTTTGATGCTTTAGGCTATTTGAGACGATTTATTGATATTGAATACAGTCTACCAGAATGTGACATTGGTAAATTTATCGATCAATTATATCAAACGTTTGGATTTGATGATTTTTTTGAGCGGAGAACAAAGTATCCTGCATTACGATACGAAGTAGAACATCTAAAAAATGTGTTCAAAATGTTAGCTTCAGCACTAAAATTATCTTTGCGCGAGATAGAACAAATTTTTTCAAAAATGAATTTAGTTATTCATTCAACAAATGAAAACAGCTATTTATATCCAGCGTTATTAGCCTACTTGCTCGTAGTAAAAGAATCTAATCGTACGATTTACTTGGACTATGTACGCGAAGAAAGCACGCCGGAGAAAATCATTGAATATCTATACGAACTAATTCCAAGGGATACACGCAATGAATCATTTGAATGTGCTCTCATTGAGGGTTTTTTAATCGCAGCAAAAAACAGTGAGTATAATAGCACGCTCGGCTTGGCACTTGACAAACACAATGAATGCTTAGCGGATGAACAAAGTGATGCCAAGCAAAAACAATATTCCCATAAAATTATAGAAATCGTTAAAAGGCCTACTGAATCTTTTGGCTGTGGCGTGAATTTAAGTAACCTTGTATCTCGAATAGAAATGTCCGAAAGTTTTAAATTTGCTTAAAGTGAAAACCTACAGGAAGCAGTGTCAGGCTTGTGAAGTTGCGCGGAGCAGCGTCAGGCTTCCAAGACGATGGTAAAAGGGACAAAATCAGGGTCAGAGTACTTTTAAATCTGGCTTCTAACTATGGCAACTTGAAAGAGGAAATCGGAGGCAGGCGCCCCGAATGTTCTTCTGCTGGTTATCCGTGGGCGATATACTCCATGGCAACATTCACCAGAAAGCCCCTTCGGGTTTCTTTGTATTATAAAAGGGCCGGATTTATTTCCCCATACCCATCAATGAAGGCTATCTTGTATTTCCATACCAAGTTCAACATCCTCCACCGTTGAATCCTGCCAATACCACAGCACCACAGGACCGCTACCACACACGCCCCGCCTTGCAGTACGGCCGGATCAAAATAAATATTTTATCCCCTTTTTCTT
>JACDZH010000321.1 GCA_013426815.1 Paludibacter sp. | reverse complement strand
TTACTCTTTTTCTACGGTGGGCTAAATTTGTACCCACACAAATTAGGGTAGAACCGTTAGTTTTGTTCTTCACTTTTGGGCATAAAAAAAGCGTGGGACATTTAACTGTATCACGCCTTAGAGGCCCTCGACGGCCTAGCATAAGTAATAAGTTAAAGCCCACGCCGTTTGGCGCAGGCGTTTACTAACTTATTCTATTATGCTTCTGAAAGTGTCGTGGTTTCTAAGGCAAGAATAAAAGCTAACGCTTTTGATAATATGTAATGCAATTGTCGCTACAGCGGGGTAAAAACTCAAAGAGAAATTTTGTGTTATTGACCGATAGGTTTCAAACCACCGTTTTTTATTTGATTGTCAATATATTTTTTCAATTCATCAAACTTCATGTTTTGAGTTTCAGCAGTTATTTTATTACGAGCATCTCGCATCATTTTCACTGCATCATAAGATTTTTCTTTTTGTTTAGTCTTCATAATGTACCCTAAAACAAACTGAATTTAGATTTTAACTCCACCTTGTTTCAGTAACTTATCCAAATAGGCGCGCTCTTCTTGAAAAGTCATGTCCATAATTTCCAGACTTAATTTATCTCTTATTTCGCGCATGGTTTTTATGGCATCGAAATTTTTAATGGGTTTTTTATTCTTCTTTTCCATAATGTGTTATTTCTTTTGGCGTTCTTATTTCAATCATGTTATGTCCTGACTGATAATTAATTCCGTTGAATCCTCTGATTCTATCCAAATTTACTATGTGTTTGAAATTCCAACTAACTAAAACATCGGCTTTGCACAAAGTAGCCATTGCAATGTGTTGACAATCTGCTCTGCTCGTTTTACCAACAACTTTAGCTTCAATATATTTGTCGGCAAGGATGGATGCCTCATCGGTCAATTTGATGTTTTCAATATTTTGTATCGGTATTGATTCCAATAAATTTCGAACAAATACTGGTGCATTGAATAATTCAGCTCTTAATAAATCTGATACTACAATGCTAATTTGTCCATTTATCACACTTTCAAAGAATGGTACAGTATCTGCCGAAAACTCATTGTCAAAGTATCCGCCTACCACCGAAGTGTCGATATATATTCGTTGTTTCATATTCTTGCATTATTAATTCAATTCATTGAATTGCAAAGATATGAAATTGTTTTTTAATTTCATTCAAAAATATTTTTAAGGTAAAAATATCGTATTGTCAAGCGTTTGTAATTCTTGATTTTCAGTGTTGCGTTGCTCTGTCTTTGTCTTATTTTTCTTTTTTTTCGGTTTGTTGGTAACGCCTGTCTACCCAAAACCGCTAAATCGCACGACAAAGTTAATAAAGTTTTTTTAAGTTAAACATATTTGATGATTTTTCCCTGTCCGCTATTCTTTTGCATTTACTTGTAGCACAACACTTAAATTTGTACTAAAGCATGGCGAAAGTTTTTCGTTTTTCAGTTTCCATTTCCGGTCGAAACCTTGTGCAGCAATTTTTACTTTTTGTCTGCCATAGGTTTTTTTTAACTCAAGTCTCAGATTTGCGCCAGCATAAGCGTATTATTTTAAAAATCCGTATTTGTACACTTTGGGTTCAATTTTCGTTTCTAACTGCTTTAATTTATGCCGTAAATTTGTTATCAATTTCATATAAATTTCATCATCACTTTTATTGTGCATTTTTCCGAGGTTGTTTCTGCATTGAAAAAATTCTCTAATATCATACAATGAGGCATTTACATTGCAATTTGGTTGCTTGTGATAGTATTTCCATAGTTCTCTGCCGGCATAAAAAACATCTTGAGCTTCAATCGAGAATTCAAGAGCTGTTGTACGATTACTTGTTTCTTTCTTACCAAACAAATCTTCTTGAACCATGTCGGGTTTCAGTTTTCCCTGAATAAACTTTATCATAAAATCACTTTCAAACTTTTCGCGAGAACCAACTTCGTATTCGGAAAACGGTATCCAATGGTTTGTGCCATATTTTGATTGTATGTTATTTTTAAACAATGTGTAAGCCAGACAATCATTTTGAAATTCTAAATCATTTTGCCAACCATCATTGGGAAAAAGGAATTGGTCTCTATCATTGAGCCATGTGGCTTCTATACATTTTCGAATAGCATAATAAATACTTGCCTGAATTAAATTGTTTGAATTTATTAAAAATTGACCAGCCTCTTTGTTATAAACCATATTAGGATGGACAATCGCAATAAGATTTTGATTTTGAAAATCATTCCCTTTGAAAGGAAATTTCCCAATTATATTATTCTCTGTTTTACTAGCTCTAAAAGGTTTAATCCAATCATTTATATATAAGCTATCAGTATAAGAACTAAAATATTTTTCTCCAATATAATTGCCACTTTTATCAAAAATATCAGATTTGACTAAGTCGAATTTCATTTTAATTGCTGTATTCCAAATCATAAAACCAATCGGAAAACTACCTTTTACATTGTCGAAAGTATTTGCTGGTACTACAAAACATTTTTCTAGTTTAGCATTAAAGAAAGACCTAAAATCTATAAAATGTTGACCATTAAGAATTTTCATTGTTGAAAATTCACCAATGATACAATTCTCAATTTCAAAATATATTCTAGTTAAAAATTGAGCAAATAATTCTGCATTTCCTTGACCTAATAATCTAGAGTATTTTTTATTAGTATTATTTTGTTCTACACCTTTATTACCTTCCTTCCCACCTTCTAATGTTTTCTTATTAACCTGAGTTCGGGATAAGAAAGTGTGTCAAAAAGTTGTATCATAGGAGT
>JACDZH010000320.1 GCA_013426815.1 Paludibacter sp. | reverse complement strand
GAAGAAAATTTCTGGAAAAATTTTTAGGGTGGCGCATTGTCAAAGTCAGGAAAAAAAAGCCTCCTATTAAAGCTTCTGATGCAGAAATACCGATAGTTTGATGTTTATAGCTTTGCAAAACTGCCAGAAAAGCCAATATGCAACAACCACTGATAGCAATATAAAGTGTGGGTGCGGAAGGATTGATAAAAAGACTGGAAATGACAAATATGCTTGAAGCAAATAAAATAACAAGTAAAACGATAACTAATTTCTGCATATTATGTATACATTCATTGAACAATTATTTTTTTAGACTCCATTTTCCCATTTCCGGTAACTGAAACCAGATAAATCCCAGCAGGAAGCTTATTTATAGGCAAGATAGTAATTGTTCCAGTAATTGTTCTTTCTAGAACTTTACAGCCAGTAATAGAATAAATGCGAAATAACTTTTCAATTGCTATTGAGTTGTTAAACAAAGTAATACGAATGATTTTATTATGAGCATCATAATACGGTTCAAAACTTGAAGTTTCAGTTTTCTTTGAATCGTAAAAATTCAAATATTTAAGCACTTTGTCAAAGTCAGGAATACCATACCCTAATTGATCTGTTGGATTATGGTACAAATTACTACTTTGAATAAGCAATGTACGAATTGATTCAATGTCAAAATGAGAATTAGTTTCTTTTAAAGCTTGCACCAAGCAAGCCATAGTACCTGAAATTAGAGGTGTAGCATAAGAAGTACAATTACCAGTTGAAACTAAACCCTTTTTATTTATATAAGCAGTTGATGTTCCTAATGCGCAGATTTCGGGTTTAATTCTTCCATCTGAACTTGATCCATAAGAAGAAAAATCGCTTGAACTACCAGTTGAGGTAACTGCGCCAACTGTAATGATTCCATCGGCATCGGCTGGAGAACCAAGATATTGCCACAATGAACTACCGTAGTTACCTGCACTGTTGCATACAATTATACCTTTTTTAGAAGCCAGATAAGCAGCACGACTGGCACGAGAAACCTTACCATTCATATCATTATAACTAAAATCCATACTTGAATCATCGAACTCTGTATAAACAAGCGATGAATTAACTACATCAACTCCTACGCTGTCGGCAAACTCAATGCCCGAAGTCCAGAAATCAGTTTCAACCAGATATTCTGTGGGTGCGTATTCTGTGCGAATCAACCAAAAAGAACTTTCTGGTGCAGTACCAAGGTATTTTCCAGGTAAATTTCCTGTCATAATAGATAATACATTAGCCCCATGTTCATCCAGTGAATAGACATTTGAATTTGGCTCTGCAATATCTTTTGTCCCTAACAACCGCCCTTGCAGGCGCAAACTATCAAAGGCATGATTTGTATTTACGTTTGTAAACCCTGCATCTAGTACCCCAATATCAGTTCCTTTTCCAGTGTATCCGGCATTATGGAAATAAGAGCCGTTTATCTGGTTCTCTTGCGTGGCAGCGGAGCCATAGTTTAGCGTGGTTGTTTCCGCTTTTGTTTTAGCTGAGACAGGTAATGCCACATCTCTTTTGCCTGTATATTGAACCCATTTTACAAACGGTAATGACCGAATCTGTTTCATCATATTTGAATCGGTAACTAAAACTGTGACCCCATTCATCCATTTACTCCGACAATGGATAGTTGCACCAACACCCTTAATTTGTGAAATATAGGACGGATTTACAGGTAAATCGGTAGAATCACACTCTATTCCAAAAAATGCTCTCCTGGCTATGGCTCGTTCTGATAGATAAGCAGCTGGATTTGATAATGTATAAGGTGAGCTATTTCTGTTTGCCAATTGTATATAAAAGAAATAACTTGTCTTTGCTGATAGTGAGCCTAACTCTAACAATAAAAAAAATAGAATGCTTGTGCTTAAATATGGTTTCAAGAGATTGGTCTTTTGAGTTACGTATGATTTTAAAAAAAAATAAGTTATCAAATTAAGCTATTTATTCCATGTTTATTCACCAGCTTTCATTTTTTCATGTGTGTTTTCATACACATTTGTGTCTGATTTAGCATCTCTCGCAATTCTCAATGCTTCTGTTTCATTAACTATTGCTTCTTGTTTTCGCCCCAACTTATACAGTAGGTTTGCGTAAGTATCTATAAACATATGATTGTTCGGATAAATTTCCAGTGAACGTTTTGACCAGCGTAAGGCATTCTCAAGCGGTTTGATGTCTGTTACTTTTTCAAAGAAATCCCAAGCTACACTATTTAGCGCCTGACTATATTTATCTCGAGAAGCATGTGCCATATAAGACTGAAGTTGCGCAAGCTGTATAGAATCTATTTTCCCTACAAGCTCCTTCTTTTGAGAGGTTTCAAATATCTTTACTGTTCTTTCATCGATTTTCAAAATGGAGTCAGAAGAAATTTTCATCAATGAATTTTCACAATACAATGTTGCGTTACTGATATATTTATCTAAATCGTTCGTTTTCTTGTAATAATGCATGTATAACTCCTCTTTTGTTTTTGTTTGAGGATTTTTAGGAAGTTTCTCATTGGCATCAACAACTTGTTGTAACAACTGTTCATTTTTAGCTTTACAGGCTTCGCGAAACGAACTTTCGATGGCGTTATTCATGAACACATAATTATATCCTCCCAGTTTAGGAAAGAACAACTTAGTATTTTCCTGAAGGTTTTCAAAGGCCAATGAATTTATATTAATATTACGGCTTTCTTTATGATAGAATTCTATCACTACTGACCGACAAATAAAACAGAAAAAAGGGAAGTTCTCATAAAGAAAA
>JACDZH010000319.1 GCA_013426815.1 Paludibacter sp. | reverse complement strand
CAAATGATGATTTGAGCAAATTAACCGCATTTATATAAGTCGCTTATTATAAATAGTTTATTACTAATAAGTTTTTTTATATTTTACTTGTTCCCAAATTTCAAATTTTAAAAAATTCAATAATATGAAAAGCTTGAATTTCTCAATTAGTCTCATTCTTATCGTTTTATTCTCATTTTCATGTACCCCTATTTATAAGTGTGGGCAGCCTAAACCCCAAAAAAAATTATTTATACCTAAAATTTTTCAAGTTGTTATTGATGAGCGCGATTCTTTATGTTCATCTCTGGCAGATTGCGAAAGTGAAGTTTCGGGACTTAAAGCAAATACTACATTGTTATATTCAACTCTAGCTACAAGAGAAAGAGAAATTTCAGGTCTAAAACAAGATACCATAATACAAAATAAAAAATATGCTAAGCTTGCTAAGCAGTTCAACGAACTCTCTAATCAGAATCTCTCACAAGCAGAACAGTTTGGAGTTGCACTAAAAAATAAATCTAATGAGTTGATCGACAAGGAGAAGTTGCTTCTTGACAGGGAGAAGTCATTAAACGATATGAAGAAAGTCATTGCCCGTCAGGATTCTATTACAAATCGGTTGAATAATACTTTAAGAAATGCATTATTGGGCTTCAAGTCAGACGAACTGTCGGTTGAAATAAAAAACGGAAATGTATATGTTTCAATGTCCGATAAACTGTTGTTTAAATCGGGTAGTGCTGCGATTGAAAAAGGTGGATTGGAAGCAATCAAAGTTTTTGCAAGTGTAATTAGTAAAAATACTGACATTGATATTTTGGTTGAGGGTCATACTGACAATATTCCAATTAAAACTACTGTTTATACCGACAATTGGGATTTGAGTGTTGCCAGAGCAACTTCGATTGTTCGTAAATTGACCGAAGAATACAAAATTCTACCAACACGCCTTACTGCTTCGGGTAAAGGCGAGTTTTCGCCAAGAGCTTTGAATTCAACTCCCGAAGGCAGAGCCAGTAATCGAAGAACAGAGATAATTCTTTCCCCAAAACTTGATGAGATTATGAAACTTCTCAAAAAGAATTAAACGTATTATTATATTTCTGTCTCTTTATCATTTAAAAGGTGATTTAATAATAAACTATAGTTAAATATGGAACAACGAGAGAATTGGGAGTAAAAAACAGTAAAAAACAGTAAGAAAAATAAAATATCACATAGTTAATATTTTTGGTTTTACTAACTTTTTATGAGGGTTGATGATTAATTTAAAAAAACAAGTACAAATGGCACATCCCGAGCATCGGGAGTTACACCTATTTTTTCACAATTGAATCACAAAGTTTCTTCCCAAAATTTAAAGTATCTTATAGTACAATAACTTCGTTATTGTTTTACATATCAAGTTGTTAAGCATCTATTTTATATATTTAAATGAAAATTTATAAAACTAGGTGAACATTTATTTTTATTAATTTTTAAGACTACTTGGAGCTATGTGTATTAATTGTTAATTGTAGTAATACCCATACGAAATCTAGTAGTCCGTATTTTTATTATGAAAATATATTGAAAACTAGATTAAGTCTTTGGATTATAGACGAATAACGAATTTAATTTGTCCATGGATTTTTGTAATATTTCACTTAAAAAGCTATGTATTAATTTGAGTTTTCAACGATGTTTATTTTATGTCTAATTGTTTTTAAAGTGAGTCATATTCGATACCTACCCAAAACTTTAATGACAAATATTTAAATTGGTTAAGTAAACTATAAATTTCCAGTTGAGTATTGTCTAATGTCTAGTTTATTTGTTTCTAATCGCTAATTCTATTTGTATGTTTTATGAACAATTTTGTTAAACGAACACTGAGTGGATTTATATTTATCGTACTGATAATTGGTTCAATTTTGCTCAGTCAATACACCTTTGCTGTTGTTTTTGTCATTGTTTGCGGTTGGGCAGTACGTGAATTTCATAAAATGACAAACACCAATCAGGTAAGAGTAAATTTGTTGTTAGCATTGGTGGGAGGAATAATTTTATTCACAAGTGCGTTTTTACATGCATCAGGAATCATTTCGATTTCATTATTTTACATTTATGCAATTTATATTATTTTGGTCTTTGTGTCAGAGTTGTATAGTCAAAAGCCGAATCCAATTCACAATTGGGCATATTTTATACTTGGACAAGTTTACATAGCACTTCCTTTTTCATTATTAAATTTTATACTTTTTATTGACAATTATCAACCAATTATTCTTCTGGCTGTTTTTACTACAATTTGGGTGAACGATACTTTTGCCTATTTAGCTGGTGTTTCTTTTGGAAATCATCGTTTATTTGAGCGGATTTCCCCAAAGAAATCATGGGAAGGTTTTGTAGGTGGTGCAATAGCAGCATTATTTTCGGGTTATGTTTTTTCTTTAATAATTCCCGAAATAAGTTTAATTCATTGGCTTATTTTTTCAGAAATTATAGTTATTTTCGGTACCTTTGGTGACTTAATTGAATCATTGATGAAACGAACTGTTCACATTAAAGATTCAGGAAGTATAATTCCCGGGCATGGTGGATTATTAGATAGATTTGATAGTATGTTGTTGGCAGCACCTTCGATTTATATTTACTTAAGTTTTTTATTTCAACAAGCAAAATAAGTGTTAGATTCGGAAATTTTAAAAATCATTCAAATTAGTAAATGTATTAATTTTTAGAAACGAACGAATAGTATACATACATTAGACATTATATAAGTTATAAAATCATTGATACATTATTTTAAAATTAG
>JACDZH010000013.1 GCA_013426815.1 Paludibacter sp. | reverse complement strand
TTTCTTTATGAGAACTTCCCTTTTTTCTGTTTTATTTGTCGGTCAGTAGTGAATAACTATAAATACTCAAATCAAGTTTGTGGGCATTTTTACTGAAAAAATATGTTGAAACAGCCGAAGAAATAATGCTTAAGATGAAAACTACCGCTGCTATAATTCTGATTTTTTTTGACGAAACTATGAATTTATTCAAATAATAACCCAATACCAAATACCCTGTAAACAGGAAGAATCCAAAAAACTTACTACCATAATTTCCTGACCAGCTATAAAGATTTAATGAGACTGACCTGAGTGCAAAACAGAGAATTATCCACCCCAATAACATAAATAATATCAATGACTTGTTAATTTTTTGTAAACTTATACCTATGAACGGTACAAACAGGTAAATTGCTAAAATCATATAAATATACCAGAAATGCTTTGAAATTCCTTCTTTCAAGAATAAATTTACAACCCAATGTAAAATACCTGATAAATCTTGAGGTTGAAATTTTGGCAGCAGCATTGCCCATCGATAAGTACTATAGGCTATTATCCAAAACAAAAAAGGAACCAATACACGTAAAAACCGTCGTTTATAAAAGTCCCACAATTGAAATTCTTTATCCAATAAAGTTGCACCACTCAACATCAAAAATAATGGAACTGCGTAACGCACAGCACTATCTACCACATTGCCAATCCACCAAAATGACATGTTTTTATTATATTCCATATTTACCAATGGACTGGAAATGTGTATAATTATAACTCCCAGAGTTGCTAATGTTCGCAGGGTGTCAAGCCATTGTATTTTTGAGATGTTGGTAATCATATAAATTTCAATTTCCGGTTTTAAAAACCTTTTCTGCCATTACCAAATCAA
Source organism: Paludibacter sp. (assembly GCA_013426815.1). Taxonomy (GTDB): domain Bacteria; phylum Bacteroidota; class Bacteroidia; order Bacteroidales; family Paludibacteraceae; genus Paludibacter. Next base: position 28,479 of record JACDZH010000013.1, on the reverse strand, counting down.
AAGTGGTTGTAATCTTAATATTTTCGCAGTTTCCTTCTACCAGATGAATTTCTTTTCCAATAGCTTCAACCACGGATGCATCATCAGTAAAAAACGGAGAAAATTCCTGTTTGTATGCTTTTATTAGCATTTCGGCATCAAAAACTTGTGGAGTTTGAACCAATTTGTAAGCAGAACGGTCAACAGAATGGCTTCCGTTAATGGTAATCTGACGAATACTTTCCACCAAATCGACCACCGGAATTGCAGCTCCGTATTTTTCAGCTTTATCAAAACAACGTGATATGGTTTCGGTACTTACCAATGGACGAACTCCATCGTGTACAGCCACCAAAGCCGGAATTTTTATTTCTTCCAATCCGTTTTTTACTGAATGGAAACGTGATTCACTACCTACCACAACCTGATGAGGAAGTCTAAATCCATGTTTATTGCAGAGTTCAGCCCAAAATTCAATTTGTGTTGTTGGCAAAACTACAATGATTTGAACAGACGAATCGTAATGACTAAACGCTTCGATCGTGTGCATAAGAATTGGTTTCCCTTGAATTTCAATAAATTGTTTTGAGATATCTGTTTGCATCCGAAGTCCTTTTCCTCCGGCAACGATTACAGCAAATTTGGCTTTTTTCATAACTTTTGATAATTAAGAAACAGGAACAAAGATAAGCATTAAGTAATGAATAATGAAGAATGAACTACGAATAATTGTCATACAAATTGAATCATAGCGATTTATATTACAATTGAGCAATAATTTTACAAAACATGAACATAAAACGCTAACATTTATATAACTTTGCACCCAAATTATTTCAATGAAAAAATGAAAAAAACAGATATTCTTTTTGTTGTTGCCTTTCTAATATATGCAAGTGTTATAATGGCACAACAAAATTCTGAATCCAAACATTCGGATATTTTTGAAACCCTTGCAATGAAGGACTCTATAACTCATGCCACTGTTACGATTCATCAGGACAAACGTATAGAACAAGTTTTCGCTAGTAATAAAAATTCAGGTAACTCGCGTGAACAAAATACCATCAGTGGATATCGTGTTCAGGTTTTTTCGAGTAATACACAACGAACTGCAAAAGGCGAAGCCTTTAAAATTGAGAAGCAGATACGTGAAGAATTTCCAAATATTGCTATTTATGTTAACTATTTATCCCCATTTTGGAAAGTAAGAGTTGGTGATTTCAGAACTCATGCTCATGCACAATCATTTCGAAGCGAATTAATTACTGCCTTTCCTTATATGCGGAGTGAGACCTATATTGTACGCGAACAAATACTTATTAAATAAATTATGGATTTTAATATCAACCAGCCTGTTCCTTTCAATACAGAAAAATCAGCTCAAATTGCAGAACATTATCAACAAATTATCCAACTGCTCGGCGAGGATGTAAATCGAGAGGGATTGCTTAAAACTCCCGAACGTGTGGCACGTGCCATGCAGTTCTTGGTGCAAGGTTACGAACAAAATCCTGAAGAAATAATTCGTTCAGCCATGTTTACAGAAAATTACCGTCAAATGGTAATTGTGAAAGATATTGATTTTTATTCGATGTGTGAACATCATTTACTTCCATTTTTTGGAAAAGCGCACATTGCTTATATTCCCAATAAACAAATCACCGGATTGAGCAAAATTACGCGTATTGTGGAAGTTTTTGCAAGGCGGTTACAAGTTCAGGAACGTATGACCACGCAAATTAAAGAATGTATTCAGAAAACCTTGAATCCTATGGGCGTGATGGTTATTATTGAAGCACAGCATCTTTGTATGCAAATGCGCGGTATACAAAAACAAAATTCTATTACCACTACCTCTGATTTTACCGGAATATTTGAGCAAGCTAAAACCAGAGAAGAGTTTATGAATCTGATTAACAGAAAGTAGTCAGGAGCTTAAAAATCAAGGTGTTTTCAATATATTTTTTTCTACCAGTTCATCTGCAATTCGTACAGATTCTGCACAAGTGAACTGCTTATCTTTTATTACTGAACAAAGTGTTCCACCGCAATGATTCCTGAAATCTTCAACATTCGATTCTTTTCCTGCCTGACGTAACAATCGTTCGGCTGAAAACAAAGCACCACAAACACCACCTTCGGCGCGTCTGCCACCCCAGGCTCTAAATTCTTCAAATTCTTGATTATCAATGTCAAATTTTTATTTGAAAACCCTTCAATATGGCTTGTGCACAATTCAGATGCTCATCAGTAGTATGATAAAAAAGTTCTGAACTCAATCTATTGTTTTGTTTTTTCATCCTTACCTGTTTCAAAGTTTTGTTTTTTCTCAATAATGTATTCTGGTCGGTTTTTAATTTCATCAAATAAATTACCAATATAAGCTCCCACAATTCCAATAGTAAGTAACTGTACGCCACCAAAGAAAATTATCAATACAAATAACGATGTCCAACCGGAATCGGCATGCGTAAACCCCATAATTTTACCCAGAATTGACCAAAATGCCAAGCCTAAAGAAATTATAACTGAGAAGAATCCAATTGTTGTGGCTAACTTCAGCGGTTTAGTTGAAAAGTACAACATGGATGTGGTGGCTAATTTCAACATTTTCGAAAACGGATACTTTGTCTCTCCTGCAAATCGTGCTTCCCTTTCGTAATAAAACGGTATTTGTTTAAATCCTACCCACGAAATTAATCCACGAATATATTTGCCTTTTTCGTGCATTTTGTTAAATTCACGAATAATACTTTTGTCAAGCAAACGGAAATCACCGGCATCAACTGGTAACTTCACTTCCGAAAAGAAATTCAAAATACGATAAAATACTTTTGCCGATAGTTTTTTGAAAAAACCCTCACCTTTTCGGGTTTTTCGTACACAATAAACTACCTGTGCATTCGCTTTTTCCATTGTTAGAATCATTTCAGGTATCAATTCCGGTGAATCTTGTAAATCCGCATCAATAATCACAGCCATGTCGGATGTACAATAATGTAGACCGGCAGTTACAGCTTTTTGATGTCCGAAATTTCTGGAGAAAGACAATACTTTAACTGATTTATCGGATTTTGCAAATTGGGATAGTAATTGTTCTGTTCTATCTACACTTCCATCGTTGACAAAAATAATATCCGAAGGATGATCCAGTTTAGTTAACATTTTTTTAATTCTTCCATACGATTCCGCTATAACTTCTTCTTCGTTGTAACAAGGTACAATAACACTAAGTGACTTATTCATTTGGTATTAACTTTTAAAAGTATAGAATTTATTTAGAACATAATTGATGCTGGTATAAGCCCCGATTGATAATAATTGGCAAAGGTACGGATCAATATGCGTAAAATGAAGCAACAAATACAAGTTACCCAATTGAAACAAATAAGAGATAACAAAAGTAACAATAAATTTTAAAAGTGTATCTTTTACTTTGGTAATGCTGCCAAAAGTCCATTTTCTATTCCAAATAAAACTGTTTACCAAGCCTACAATATATCCAACTATATTGGAAATATAATCAGAACATCCCAATACTTTTAGCAGCACCCATATAGTTAATGTAGTTAGTAAAGTATTGGATATACCGACTATAAAAAATTTGACAACTTGAATGGCTGAATTTGAAAATTTCATTATCAATTTTGTAATTACATAAGTAGATTATACTATTAAATAATTAATATACAGAATAATAAATTACTTAAAATTATTATCTTTACTATTATTTATAGTGATTACAAAATCTTTAACAGCAAGAAAAATGATTCCAGAATATATAAAAAATGATGGCCACAATGGTAAAAATTCTTTGAAACGTGAGCAACTAATGTAGGCATAAAAGGAAACAAATAAAATTCCTAATGATATGCCAATTTTTTTTGGAAAATGAAAGAAATACATCACAGCAAATACATCGCCTAAATAGAGGTATCTCTCACGCATGCCAGGTAATATAAATGGCATTATTATTACACTCAAAAATGCCAACTTTATCCATGTTTCAAAATTAAAATTGTATTTTTTTCTGCTAAACAGAACACCAATAATGATTGTAAATAATATAGTAAATATTAATCCGAATAACTTTTTTAAATCATAAAAATCATCGTTTAACCAAATATAAACATTTGGAAAAAAAGTAGTTAGAGACTTGTAATAATTTGATTGTGATAAATAAATTGTGGATAATTCAGAAAATGGTCTTCCATAAAGCCAGGTTGGTAAAATCGAAAGGAAGTAAATCACAGGAACTAAAAGAAAATAATACCACTTTATTTCTCTGCGTAATATCAAGACAAAATAAACAGGTAGAATAAATATCGCTTGTATTTTAAAAGCCAAAGCCAATCCGAGAAATAATACAGACAGAAATTGCTTTTTTTTGAAAATATAATAAATACTACCAACAACAAATGCAGAATAAATAGAATCGCACTGTCCCCAAACTGCGCCATTAAGCAATAATGTTGGTAAAAGTGGTACAACTGCGAATGAAATCCAGAAAACCAGGTTGCTTTTATATTTTAACCATGCAATTTTCCCAATATAAAATGCCAATAAATATTCAAAAAGTATGGATACTATTTTTATTGAATACAATGGATAGAACCCTAATTTCGCAATCCCAATCAGTATATAAATATAAGATGGGGTATAATTATAAAAGTTATATTTCAACGAATCACTGTAACCGTGAGCTTTAATAAAATTAACCCATGGTTCTAAAAATTCGTTGTAATCGCCCAACCTGATTGGAAATGCCACCAGTTTAATGATTAATCCTATAATAATTAATCCTATCCAAATTCCTTTTTTGCTAAGAAATATAATTTTTAATTCTTTGTTATTTAAGTATTTAATCATGGTTTTATTTCTGGTTAGTTTCAAAAGATCTATAGTTTATTAGTTAAACCTTGATTATTCTAACTTAATTTTCGATGTCATAAAGGCAAGACAATAAGGTAAAGCTAAGTTGAAATATGAAATGTCAGATATTCCATCACTAAATAAGTTACCTTCGCCGGCTTTAATTACACGGAATATGAGTGATGACAGAATAAAAATAAAAATAAAAAGAGATGCATTATTAAAAAATTGTTGCGTGTTTTTCCATCGTAAAGCCATAAATATTGCTATAGGAATCATAATCAGAAAAATATAAACACTTCCGTTATATCCTTGCGACATAAATGGATTCCTTGAAAAGAAAATCCAGGTATCGGTATCCCAAAATATAAATGGGCTTAAAACTAGAAATGCAATTCCTAGAACCGATATAGGGAAAATAATCTTTTGTTTTATAGAAAGTTGTAGAAAAGGTTGAAAGAAAAATATGGCGAGCGGTAAAAGTGCAGACATTCTGGTGGAGGCAATCATACCACACAATAAAATTGTTAATATAAAACTATTTGAAATTGAACGATTATTTTTAAAATACCAAAGTATAATCATAAAAACCAACAAACCGTTGCTAAGTGAGTCACTTCTAACACTTATTTCCCACCAATATGCCGGAGAAATTAGAAGCAGCAACATAAAAAAGAAAGAAATTCGATAGGAAGAAAAAAACTTTTTTATGGCAATTGCAGTAATGAACAGAAAGAAAAGCAATTCAATACCAACATCGCCTAACAAATAAAACGGAAGACTTATTACATGCCAAAGTGGAAATGGTGATGCAAAATTATTGGGACCAACATGCGTATGAGCCGAATAAGGATATTGTCCTTGTAGCAGACTATCCCAAAAATAGGTTAGTGCAGACCAACGATCGACACGTACCGTTAATGGATCAACTACAATTAAAACCCCAACAATGGCAACAAGTGCAAAAACCAATTGCAACCAATAAAGTATTCTGAAAGTCTTGTCTGATGCTATTTTAATATATTTAAAGTAAATGAAAGCTAATGCCAGTATTAGGACAATATAAATTAAAAAAAAAGGATAAGGACTTATGCCAATCCGAGGTACGAACTTCAAAATATATAATGAATTTATAAACAGTAATACAAACAATTGAACTGTTTTATTAGATAATAGTTGAGACCATTTTTTTTTCATGAAGAATATATATTTTAGGGTTGAAATTCAATAAATAATTTTGAATAATCTGTTATACGACTAATTTACCGGTTCTTGTTGCTTTTCACAATATAATAATTACCAAAATTTTTATATTTGGTAGCATCCAATTTGTAAATTAGCATTTCGTTTTTACTTAGTAAATGTATTGTGTTGCTTGTCAATAGATTAGTTGTAAACGTGTATCGTCCAAAGTATTTAACTTCTCTGAATCCATTATAGTTTTCGTTGTTATAAACCACTGTTTTTCTGAAAGAAATGGGGTTAATCTGATTATAAAAACAAACATAAATATAGGGCATATTTACTGAATTTGTAGTGACGTTGATGGTAGAAGTAGCATCAATTTTTTCGGCATATTGAATAGCATCACCTAAACCATAAGAAAAGCTTTCTTTATTTTTATTATTAAAAATAATAAAATAATAACCAATAAAGAATGCGAATAATGTAGTATAAAGGCTAATAATGAAAAGTTTATAAAAATTCCTATATTCTGTTCTTATCATCTCATTGACATCAAAAAAACCTAAAATAATAAAATACAACATTGGAAAGAAAATAATATTTAATCTATTAATGTTAACCTGAGAAAAAATTCCAAGTAGTATTGAACAAACTAACCAAACGCTAAAAATATAATAATGTATTTCTTTAAAAAACAATTTCTTATTTATCACATTATACAACCCAATAAGGAAGAATGGTAGGGAAATGGAGTAGATTACACCAAACGCAGGAATTGCATTATAATCATTTCCATCTGTCTGCAATATAATAATAATCAACAGTTTGGAAATGTTTTGAACGAGAGAACTAAAAAAATCGGGGTTAAACAAATTAAAAATTTCGGTTGTTCTATTACTCAACAATCGGGGTATTGTCATATTTATAATTTGAATGGAAGATAATCCGAAGTGATTGATAATCACAAATAAAAGTATAGGTGTTGCTAAAATTATTAAAACAGAAAGGCTTATTAAACAGCACTTTATTGAAATTATTTTTTTATTAATTAAATACGGAATAGAAAAGCACAAAAATAAAGGTACAATTAAATAGGAAGTACCATAAGCATAAAGGCTTATAGCAAAAAACAGAAAAGAAAGTGGAAAGTATTTTTGCGATGAATATACACCTTTCAAAGTAAAAAAAATGCCGATCAAAAATAATGTTGGAAAAATATTTGATTCTAGACCCCAACGTGCCGACATGATACTCCATGGACAAATGACTAATAGAGCAAGTCCTATTAAAGCTTTCTTTCTGTCAAACACCAATTTGATTAGTGAATAGAATACAAGTAGTGATAAGCAGCTAAAAATGGCATTTACGATACGAACAGAAAATACATTTAATCCGAAGAAATGAATAAATGGCATCGAAAAATAGGCGTATAAGGCATTTTGTCCACTTCCCCACGATATTAAATGAACAGGAAAAGAAATATCATTTCTATCAAGTCCGGTAGTCAAAATTGAAAATGCCTCGTAGCCAATAGATGCTTCATCTTGATTTAATCCGGCAGGGACAATTGATATTCCAAATACTCTTACAATCACACCCAAAACTATCAATAAATATACAATTTGAGGATGATTTATTAAGTTTAAGATGAAATTTGATATCGTTTTTCTATTCATTACACTTAATTTATCACCATAATCTTAGTTATTGTGCTTTGAGTTCCGTCAGCATTTGCACAAATAGCCAAATAAATTCCTGTACTAACTTTTCTTCCATGAACATCTTTTCCATCCCAAGTAGCTAAACTTCCGTTAGAAATGGTTTCGCAAACCAGATTTCCATTTAAATCGGTAATTTTAACTTGTGTATTCAGCACCAAACCGGTGATAGTAATCACTCCGTTATAACCCTGACGTACCGGATTTGGGTATGCATGAACATCGCCAAATGTATTACCGGCATCGCTTGCATCACTTTGGTATGAAACGATTCCTTTATCTGTTCCAAAAAACACTTCGCCTGAAACTGGATTTATAGCTAAAGACAAAATATTGTTGGAAAGCAAGGGGCTATTAGAAACTGTAAAATGATGAATCGTTTCCTGACCATTATCCGACATAAGATACACACCTGAAGATTCTGTTCCAAGCCATTTTCTGTTTGCTCCATCTATTGCAATTGCTTTTATTTTTTCGTTTACCAATAAATAATCAGCCAAATTTGTTCCGTCGTTTCTTGGTATTTTTATACGTGAACAGGTGAAGCCAGGGTCAAAAGCTTTTGAGGTATTATGAAAAAGCAAAGGACCTTGTTCGGTACCAAGCCAGATAACACCATTTTTGTCTTGAGCGATACAATATTCTCTCGTATGTGTAATAAAAGCACCTTCATTGTCGGGATCAGGGAATTTGTCAAAAAGTATAAATTTATCATCTGTTTGATCTTCGATAGTACCATTGTCATCAAAAACATTAATTTGTCCATTAATTAAGGTAGTAACCCATTTTTGATTTGGATTTTGGTTGTTAATTAATATCTTCCCTAAAATATCATTTGAAAGTTGAAGATATTTTAGCTCTCTCCAAGCACCAGTTTTTAATAAAACTTTTATTTTTGCATTAACAGCCGAATTGGTTAAAAATAGATTTCCGTTTGCATCATAAATAGCTCCATCCAAACGCATATAATGCCATGGATCATTTGGAACACTCATGTGTCCTCTAATAGTACTATTGGTGTGATTGTGCCATTTAAAAGCATTGTTTCTAAACTCATACAAGCCAGTTCCCCATGAGGTAATAGAAAAGTGTATGCTATCAGTAGCAGTAGGATCAACTGCTATGTTCAAAAAATTAGAAACATCTCGTTTTGTTAAATCACGAGATATAGTTTGTCCTAAAATATTTGTCCAACTACCATTTTCATACATCATTACAATTCCTTCAATAAACTCTGTTGTTGATGATAATCCATTAACTACAAACAATTTATTTCCAGAAAATGTCATATTATAAGGTGCATTAACGGCTGGACCTTTCGGTTTAAACTCATGTGGTGGTTCTGGTCTGCTTGGATTGTAAGAAACGACCCCTTTATCAATAGCTGCAAACCAATAAGTATTGTTTTCGGTATCATATTCAGCATCGGTTAGTGTTCCAATATTACTAACTATTTTTGAATTCAATTGACTATCAAATAAATAAACATTAGTGCCTGAAAACACATTCATACTTCCATTGGAAACATTAAAGTTGTTTACAATTAAATCATTTCGAAAAACAGACCATAAATTATTACTTTCTTTCTTGTAAAGTTTTCCACCTCTCAATAAGAAGAGCCTTCCAGCAAAAGATAAAATTGATTTAAAATCACCACTTCCAGGTAAATTTGTAGTTGTCTTCCAAACTGCATAATTTAACAAATTTGAATTATTAATATTTGCTTTTAATAGGGAGGTCGACGTTAAAGCATAAAGAGTATCATTCAAGATGGTTGTATTCAATACTTGAACTTCTGTTGCGTTTGAACCAATATAATAGGTATCAGCCACTTCCTTCTTTGAAGTATTAATAACAACAATTCCAAAATCGCACGATAAGTAAGCTCTATTTTGATAAAACTGTATTTGATTTACTAACTTGCTGGCACTCATTTGCTTGTTAAATAAATCAGGAATATTGTTTACTCCACCGCTTCCCAAAATATCAATGTTTCCATTTGAATAAATAATGAGCAATTGTTTGTTTAAAGGGTCATATTCGATAAGTGATATGTTTGTACTGTTTAATCCAGTCATTTTACTGTAAAACTCCATTCCAACATCTTGTTTATCAACAGAGAATAATGCACCATCACTTACAGCAAAAATTTTATTATCCGACTGAGCAATCTGAGATACACTATTATAGGCAAAATGTGTACGCCATTTACCCATTGCCAATTGTGCACAAATAGACCCTGTAAGTATTGTAAGAAAAATTCCAACTAATATTATTGTTTTTTTCATATATAATTTGATTTAATTCTAAAGGAAAAGTGTTTTTTCGTAATGTTCAACAATAATAAACTCAAATACATTCATTTTATTTTATTTGGAATTAAGTCTTTGATTGTGATAGAATAAGTGACAAATTATAATTTCAGGGAAGATACTGTAATTTACAAAAAATCGCGAAATAGTTTTACTTGTATATTCTTTTTGCGAAGTTAACCGATCATTATTTTTAAAAATGAAATTAAATTATTGATAGCCAAAGCCCTATGGCTAATTTTAATTTTTTCGTCAGCACTTAGCTGAGCAAAACTTTCAGAATATCCTTTTGGTATAAATATCGGATCATAACCAAATCCTGTTTTACCACAAGGTTTATTAGAAATATCTCCTTCAATTTTTCCTTCAAAAAATGTGGTATTATTTGCTTGAATCAATGCGATAACTGTACGAAAACTAGCTGTTCGATTGTTATTGTTACCTAATAATTTCAACACTTTATTCATGTTTTCGACTGCACTGTTTGCTTCGCCTGCATAACGAGCTGAAAACACACCTGGTTCTCCGCCCAGAGCTTCCACTTCCAATCCTGTATCATCTGCAAAACAGTCGAGCCCAAATTTATCATAAATATATTTTGCTTTTATCAAAGCATTTCCTTCCAAAGTATTAGCTGTTTCGGGTATTTCGTCAAAACAATTCAAATCATTTAAACTGATTATATTAATGAATGGTGCTAATATGGCTCTTACTTCAGCAAGTTTATGTTTGTTATTTGACGCAAATACAAGTTCTTTCATCAGTTCGTAATAAATATTATCAACTGACTGCAAAGATAATTATTTTCGTTGATAATAAACTGTGAGGATATATATTTTGGAACTCATAAATAGATGAACTTGATTTTAATTCGAAAACAAATAACTCAAATATTTTCGAAACATTTTCCTACTTTTGCACTGATTATAACAATGGTGATAATAAATAGGTCATTTACAGTATTCATCCCTTGATAATGTTATGACTTGACCTTATGAATTGTTAAAATTATAATATTTAGTTAATTATGTTAAGGAGATAGAGTCAAAGAATCAATTTTTTTATTTATGAAACTTGTATTGTTTTCAAATACTGCCTTTCGGATGAAAAGAAAACTGTCCTTTTTATTACTTTTTTTTATCAGTACTGTTATTTCAGGGCAGAATAATGAAGAACAAAAGCATTTACTCACAACTAATACTAGAGTTTTTCGTTTTTCGTCTCTAAATATCAAAGATCCTTACCTTTCGCCTTTAGAATATAGAGGCAATGGTTTTGGATATAACAATCAAAAAAGGCGTTTTTTATCAATAAAAAATAAAAATATTTCGTTTCAAAACTCCCAAAATTTATTTATTGGGAGTGCATTAAATCTGCCAAGATCGGCTTTAATGTATTATTTTGAAATGAACTACAGTTGTGGGTTGCATTATCACTATAGACAATTAAATAGTATAAAAGTGCTTATAGGCGGATTGTGTGATGTAGATTTTGGATTCAAAAATATTGAACGAAATGTAAATAATCCTATAAATATTGATTTATCAACGAATTTAAATTTATCTGGTGTTGCAATATATGATATTGTTTTTTTCCGGACAGATTTGCGTCTACAATTAGCAGTTCAGAGCCCAGTAATTGGTTATATGTTTGTGCCCAAAGTAGGTGCTTCCTATTATGAAATGTTCCAATTAGGGAATTTGTCTGGCACAACACATTTTAGTTCATTGCACAATAAAAGGGGAATTCAGGCCAATTTCTCAATAGATGTTCCCTTTAGTCGATCCATTTGGCGCATTGGTTTAAATTATAATAGACTTAAATATTCTGCCAATGAAATGGTATTTAATCGGGATGAAATGAGTTTAATGATTGGTACAACTCATGATATTGCTACATTTGCCGGACGAAATAAAAAAGCCCCAAAAAATTTTATCAGTACTAATGAATAAGAATTTTTTAAAAGTTACTTTGACAATATTCAATTATCACTGAATGAAAAAACAGTTTTCATAGTTTTAATATCATTTTTTTTGCTGCCTTCGTGTATGAACGAACCGGAGTCAGAACCCAATACCCATTTGGGAAATTTTGAAGCACTCTGGAAAATTATTGATACCCGATATTGCTATCTCGATTATAAAAAAATAAATTGGGATTCGATACATGCTGTGTATCAAACACATGTTACGGAAACTGTTGATGAGTTAGCTTTTTTTGATTTGTTAGGTTCAATGTTAGCCGAACTTAGAGACGGACATGTGAATCTTTACTCTAATTTCGACCGAAGTCGGTATTGGAAATGGTATACCGATTTTGCATCAAATTTCAGTTCATCGTTGATTTTTTCCAATAGATATTTAGGCGAAAATTATCGAATTGCAGGTGGATTGCGATATGCTAAAATAGATAATGATAACATAGGCTATATGTATTACAGTAGTTTTTCATACGGTATTTCCGATGCAAATATGCTGTATGTCATGAATTATTTTATAAATTGCAAGGGTCTTATTATTGATGTACGAGATAATGGTGGAGGTTCACTTGAGTATTCTGAAAATTTGGCTTCCTATTTTTTTAAAAATGACCAAGTAACAGGATTTATTCGACATAAAACAGGTATAGGTCACTCCGATTTTTCGGAACCGGTTGAAATAAGAACGTACGCACATAAAACAATACAATGGCAACGTCCTGTGGTAGTGCTCACTAACAGAATGTCTTACAGTGCAACTAATGATTTTGTAAATAGAATGAAGATGGCTCCACGTGCCATTATTGTGGGCGACAAAACCGGAGGTGGTGGTGGTTTGCCTTTCTCCAGCGAATTGCCAAATGGCTGGATGATCCGTTTTTCAGCATCGCCCATGTACAATTCAAACATGGAAAATACCGAATGGGGCATTGAGCCCGATGTAATAGATAGCCTTACAATTTCTGATCAGGTAAAAGGAATTGATACAATAATTGAAAAAGCTATTACTTTAATAAAGAAATAATTGCAAATGTATAATGTTAATAATTTTGCAGATTTTTGCATTCTTACTTCATAATTATTTTAATGAAGAAACTCAAAATAACAGAAATGAATCGGCTATCTGCTGATGAATTTAAGGAAAAGAATAAAACACCTCTGATTATTGTATTGGATAATGTAAGGAGTTTACACAATGTAGGTTCCATATTTCGTACATCCGATGCATTTCTGGTGGAAGCAGTTTTTTTGTGTGGCATTACCAGCACACCACCTCACGCTGAAATTCACAAAACTGCACTTGGTGCCGAAAATACGGTAGATTGGAAGTATTTTGAAGATACACACATAGCATTAACTGAATTACAATCAAAAGGTTACATTGTTTTTGCAATAGAACAAACCGAAGAAAGTACATTGTTTACTGATTTGAAACTGGATGAAACGAAGAAATATGCCGTTGTTTTGGGCAATGAAGTAAAAGGGGTACAACAAAGTGTGGTTGATGCTTGTGATGGTTGTATAGAAATTCCTCAATTTGGCACAAAACATTCATTAAATGTGAGTGTTACAGGAGGAATTATTATTTGGGAGATGTTTAAAAAGTTGACCATTGGTTTTAAGCTAATTTGAAAATGTGTCAATGTGTCAATCTGAAGATTAAATGAATCAATAATTTATTATCATCATCTTACAAGTTCTTTATAAGAAAGAAATAAGTTATAATTATCTGATTTAGAAATATGAAAAACGATTGGAGAGATAAACTCAGTATTTTAAAAGCTGATTTACCGCAAGTGGAGGAATCAACTGAAGTGTTGGTTACATCAAAACCAATTAAAAAACGTCAGGCTGAACCCTTGCGGGTTGAACTTGACAAGCGAAATGGTAAACCTGCCACTTTGATTACCGATTTTAGAGGAAAAGATGATGAATTGAAAGAATTAGCCAAAAAATTGAAAGTGAAATGTGGTTCAGGAGGTTCGTCTAAAGATGGTGAAATACTGGTGCAAGGCGATTTTCGAGTTAAAATTGCTGAGATTTTACAGGAAATGGGTTTTAAAGTGAAAAGGATAAATTTTAAAGGCTGAAATTTCAAAATTGAGTTACAGTCCATATTGTTTTTTATATATTCTTACATTAAGATGAATTTTGCTTTTTTGAAACAAATTATTACCTTTGAGGGAAAATAATTCTCATTATAATGCTCAATATCTATCGCGCCTCTGCCGGTTCGGGTAAAACATATCGACTAACTCAGGACTATATTCACTTATTATTCCAACCATATAAGGAGCGGACACATCGTCGTATTTTAGCTGTTACGTTTACCAATAAGGCTACAGACGAAATGAAATCACGCATTCTAAAAGAATTGCATGCGTTAGCTCTAGGTGAGAAGTCGGAATATCGGTCGGGATTGATGGAGAAATTTCGCATGGATGAAACTTCAGTTAACCAACGGGCAAAACATATCTTAACCACCATTCTTCACGATTATTCTTCCTTTTCCATAAGTACAATTGATAAATTTTTTCAGCAGGTGATTCGTTCGTTTGCCCGCGATATCGGTGTGCATGGTGGTTATAATCTGGAATTGGACAGCACTTCTACATTGGAACAATCGGTGGATAATTTGTTCTTCGATCTTTCGAAAGCTGAAAACAAACAACTTTTACAGTGGCTGACACAGTTTGCCGAAGAACGTATTGAGCAGTCGGAAGACTGGAATATGCGTAGAAATATATTGGAATTGGGCAAAGAAGTTTTTAAGGAAAGTTACCAGCACAAAGCCGAAGATACCAACAAAAAATTGCACGAAAGGGAGTTTTTAACCAACTATCGGAAAAGTTTACGACAAATAAAAAATGAATTTGAAGCCATAGTAAAACTGGCTGCATCCGAAGCGATGAGAATTATGGCTCGCAATGGTCTTACGCACGAAGATTTTTCATATAAAACAACCAATATATTAGAAAAAATAGTAAAAGGAAAATTTGAAGTAAACAACCGATTTATCAGTTTTACCGAAGATGTCAGCAATTGTTACACTAAAACGAAACCTCAGGATATTAAATCTGCCATCGAATCGGCTTATCAGAATGGACTTCAGAAAAGTTTTCTGGAAATAGTTGAATTACTTCAAATAGATATAATTACTTACAATTCAGCTATTTTGGTATTGAAACATATCAATACACTGGGAATTTTATCCGATCTGGCTGTTCAGATAAAAAAACTTACTGATGAGCAAAACACCATGTTGATTTCGGATACCAATTTATTACTCAATAAAATTATTGATAACAGCGATGCACCTTTTGTGTACGAAAAAACCGGTATTCAGATTGATAATTTTATGATTGACGAGTTTCAGGATACTTCCACACTGCAATGGAAAAACTTTTATCCTCTGATTTCGAATAGTTTGGCAGCCAAAAAATCCAATTTGGTGGTGGGAGATGTGAAACAAAGTATTTATCGTTGGCGAAATTCAGACTGGAAATTGCTCGATGAACAAATTCTGACTGATTTCCGTCCGGAGCAGATTCATGAAGAGAATCTAGATACAAACTGGCGTAGTGACAGAAATATTGTTGACTTTAATAATTCCTTTTTTTATCGTGCTGCACACTTATTACAGGATAAACTGAATGAAAATTTGAAATCTGTATTGCCTGTTTATCCTGAATTGGAAACGTTGACATATAAAATCGAACATGCTTATGCCAATGTTCATCAAAAAGTAGCCCCCAAAGCAGCAATCGGGCGAGTTCAGGTAAGCTTTATTGCCCGCGACGAAAACGAAGATGGATGGAAAGCGGAAAGTTTAAACCGTTTGCCTGCCATTTTGGAAGATTTACAACATCGCGGATATCGGCCAAGTGATATTTGTGTTCTGGTTCGTAAAAATGAAGAAGAACAACAGGTCATTCGTAAATTATTGAACTTTAAAACCACTCCCGAAGCAAGAGTTGGAACTTGTTACGACATTATGGGCAACGAAGGTTTATTGATTGGCGCAGCTGCTTCTGTACGTTTTGTACTTGGCATTTTGCAGCTGTTTGTCAATCCATTGGACAGTATTCAAAGAACAATTGTAAACTATGAATATGCCAGAGGTAAACAAAATAAAACAGAAAACGAAGCATTAAATGCTTGTTTTTCGACAGCAGAAAAGAACAAAAATTCTTTTTCTACCCTGTTTTCAAATATTGAAAATGAACAATTGAAGTCATTGCAACATAGCTCACTATACGATATGGTGGAGCAAATCATTTCGCTATTTGGAGTGGGAGCGTGGCACAACGAAGCGGTATTTGTTCAGGCTTTTCAGGATGTTGTGTTCCGGTTTTCGAATAATAAAACCGCTGACTTGAACAGTTTCCTTATATGGTGGAAAAAAAATGGCGAAAAACAATGTATTTCTACGCCTGATAATCAAAATGCCATGCGCATTATGACGGTTCATAAATCGAAAGGATTGGATTTTCGAGTAGTTGTGATGCCTTTCTGTGATTGGGATGTGGACAGTCGTATGCGGAATATACTTTGGTGTGAGCCTACTGTGGCACCATTTAATGAACTCCCATTGCTGCCGATTGAATATGGTTCTAAACTTGGAAAATCCATTTTTGCTGAAAATTATTTTGATGAACAAATGCACCAATATATCGACAGCTTAAATGTGGCTTATGTGGCTTTTACACGTGCAAAAAACGAATTGATTTGTATGGCTCCTGAGCCTAAAAATGAAGTGGAAGGAACAGAAAAAATTAATTCATTGTCTGTTTTACTTACTGCTTGCTTTCAGTTAAAAATGGCTGATTCGGATACCTCAAATATACAGTTAAACGCTTTATACAACGAGGATAGAAAAGTATTTGAATTGGGTATGCCAACTATTGCCGTTTATCACGATAAGCCCAATACAGATATCAACGATAAAGTTAATAATTATCCGTCTACCAGTAGTTCCGATCGTCTGCGCATTCGTCATCAAAGTACTGATTATTGGCTCGAAAGTCAAAATCTGACGGATAGTCGTTTGAATTATGGAATTATCATGCACGATATTTTGAAACAAATCAAAACCCAAACCGACCAACCTATAGCCTTGCTCGATATGGTTCGAAGTGGGAGGATTTCGGAAAAAGAGAAAACACTCATCGAACTTCAATTTAAAAGTTTTTGGAATATACCTGAAACAACTTACTGGTTTAACAAAAAAGCAAACGTGCGCAATGAATGTACTATATTAACGCCCGAAGGTGAAAATTATCGCCCAGACCGAGTTATTTTCGACAAGGAGAAAGCCACCGTAATTGATTACAAATTTGGTGATATTGAGAAAAATAACCACCTAAAACAGGTACTTCATTACATGAATTTAATCTCAACTATGGGTTACTTAGTTGAAGGTTATGTATGTTATGTAAGCTTGGGCAAAGTAGTGAAAGTGGGGTAAGAATTTAAATATTTTTTGGCCACTAAATCCCCATATGAAACTTTATAACGTTATAATTGAGATATTTATTTGATTACATATTTCGACAATCGCTTTGAGGGATTTTGTTGGAATATATAAGGTACAAATTTCAATTAATTATAAATATTTATCGGGCTTTAAAAAACTAAGCGATTTTTTAATCGGAATTCAATATTTCGTTACCTAATTTGCTTTCTAATAGATTTTTATCGCTTTGGTTGAAGGTATTTTGTATGGCAATTTTCAGATGTTGGTTTCTTTTAACTTCGTCTACTCCCGTGTAAAGCTCTGCCAAAAGTGAATAGTATAAAGGATTATTTTCGAGATTAATTTTCAGAGCTTCCTTCAACGCTTCTTGGTTTCCTTTAACCTTGGCTAACGCATATGTTCTGTTTAATGCAATGATAGGTGAATATTGCTTTAGCAATAATCGGTTGTAAAGCTGAAGAATATACTCCCATTTTACATTTTCATCTACAAATCGTTGGGTGTGCCAGTAAGCAATCATAGCCTCCAATAAGTATTTCGACAAAGGCTTTTTGGAACGTGATAAGGACAGATAATAAATTCCTTGTTCAATCAATTCATCATTCCAACCATCAGTATTTTGGCTGTAATAAGGTATTTGTTCGCCCGATATGCTAATCCTTGCTTCGAAACGGGAAGCTTGAAAACAAAACAATGCCAAGAGGGCATTGACTTCCGGCACATTGGTAGCTTTTATTTTAGTAAGTTGGTGAGTAAGGCGGATGGCTTCCAAACAGAGATCTTTCCTTATTTTTTCAATTGCCGAAACTGAGAAGTATCCCTCATTAAACAAAAGGTATAAGATGGATAACACGCTATTCAACCTGGTTTCAATCTCTTTTTCTGAAACAGATTCAAGTACGATGTGATTGTCTTTCAACGTTTTTTTTGCCCTGAATAACCTTTTGTTTATGTTCTCTTTATTCGTAAGCAAGGCACTGCATATTTCGTCAATACCAAAGCCGAACAAAATTCGTAGCGCAAGGGCAACTTGTGAGTCCACTGAAAGGCTTGGGTGGCATACCACAAATATCATCCGAAGCAAACTGTCGTCAATATTTTCTTCCGAAAAATCGAATTCAGTATCAATATACTGTTCATCGGATTGTAATTCAGGCAGAATTTTATCGGCGAATAGCTGTTGCCTTTTAAATAAGTCCTTCACGCTGTTTTTTGCCACTTGATATAGCCAAGCAGTAGGGTTTTCGGGAATTCCTTTTATACCCCAAGTCTCAGCTGCTTTCAGAAAGGTTTCGCTTACCACATCTTCGGCAATTTCGATATTCGACAATCCGAATGTTTTACAGAGTACAGCAACCATCTTACTGTACTCTGTTCTAAACAAATGGGGTATCAGCTCTTTGTTATTCAAATTGCTAAAAGAAATAATTGTTTTATGAAAGAAAATCGTTTAATGGCTTTGCAGCTTTGTAATAATCGAGTAATACCGGTAACAATTTGTCGGTTAAAATCAAATCGTTCGAAAGTTTTTTTACACAATAGAACTGATTGTTGGCAACCAACGGTTCTTGCTCAAAAGTCTCTTTGTATTCGGGTGGAATACGTTTAAGGCTTTCGCCACAGATAGTTCCGAATTTTGAAACAAAATTAGGATCAGAATAAATCTGCTGAAAAGTTGCTGTGTCCGCTTTTATTTTTTCGCGAATGCTGCTGATTTTTTCTTTCTCCGGACTGTAATAACCAGTCATAATGCCCATTTCTGTTGCTCCCATCTGAAAAGCAATTACCGGAACCGGTTCGGTTTTGCTACCTTTGTAAATATGCCCAAAAAATTTGACATTGTAGGGAGTTTTATCTTTTGAAAATCGAACATCGCGGTTTATTCGACCGATACATTTTTTAGGGTCAACATCAATTTCCCAATCCAACTTCTGAAGCTCAGCAAGCAAATCTGTGAGCAATCGTAGCATCGGTTTTTTTACGTGGGTTTCATATCTTTTCTGATTGGCATGAAACCAATCTGGATGGTTGTTTTTTTCAAGTTCACTGAAAAACTGAATAAAATCGTTGGTGAAGTAAATCATTTTCTGAGTTTTTTTGGATAAAAGAAAGTACCTATTGCAGGCAACAAGTACTTTCTTTAATCAGTGTTTAACAATTACATTTCAAAAGGCATAATATCCCTCACTTCAACTGTAGTTCCACCACCAGTTAAGGTAGGACAGCCTTCGGTATATGATACTGCTTCATCCAAGCTTTCTGCCCTTAGAATCAAGTATCCGCCAATAATTTCTTTCAGTTCGGTATAAGGACCATCGCTTACCACTCCTTGGGTATTCACTGTTCTACCCTCGAATCCGAGTACATTTGTTCCTACAAATTTACCTTGTGCAGCAATATTTCCAATCCAATTTTGCCATTGTACAACCATTTGTTGCATTTGTTCAGGCGAGGGTTTAGGTTGATCCTTATCACCTCTGAAAAGCATAATAAATTCTCTCATTTTATAAAAATTTAAATTGTAAATTAAAAAAAAATCTAATGTTCAACGTATGTTTAAAATCATTTAGTCTCTTTTGTTGTAGGAATCATTCGGCTTAGCATAACCAAAGCAAATGCTATAACTACCACAATGCTCATTACCACAATTTGCTGTGTGCCAATAGCTTCGAAAACGCCATAGACGATATAAGCAATTGAAAGTAATACAAATGCTATCAGCGACAACAATAAAGTTATCATAGTAGCACTATGACGCAAGTATAAAAGCACACTTCCGAGTAGTGATGTTAACACACCAATACCAAAAACAACGGTAACCCAAAGTGGTAATGAAGTAAGTACCTGAACTTGTTCAGGTGTCGGCATCGCCCCCTGCATACTGGCTTCAGTGGCGGTAACTGAATTGATAAATTGC
Organism: Paludibacter sp.; assembly: GCA_013426815.1. Lineage (GTDB taxonomy): Bacteria > Bacteroidota > Bacteroidia > Bacteroidales > Paludibacteraceae > Paludibacter. Next base: position 8,039 of record JACDZH010000013.1, on the reverse strand, counting down.
ATGGCACCTCCTGTGTTCCATAATAGTGCAATGATAGCAACAATACTAAATAATATTCCTGGTTTAGTTGACCATTTGGAATTGATTGTGGAATTTGATTTCATGTTAATCTCCTTTCTTTAATTGTTAATAATTGAATTTTTACTTAAGACGATTGAAATTTTGAAAATAGGACATAATAACTAACTTTTTTTAAAAAATATTTCTACTAAATTAGTATGTATACTGATATACAGGCGTTTAAATTATTTTTTTATTTTTTTTTTTCAATTCTTACGATTATTATTCAACGTTTCTTAGTATTTTGAATTTTCACTTATGCATTTCTCTATATAAATTTGTAAATTATTTCTGAAATATATTACACTTACTACTTAGTGCTTATAAGTAGGCAGTATTGAGTTGTTTTCTATAGTATCAAAAAAGCTAATTGTAAATTATTGTTTTGATCAGTTCAAGTTAGCTTATTTGTAACTATGATTGAGAATGAAACGACATTTTAACAGAGAAAAATTTACACAATTGAACCTACCTGAATATTTTTTTTTATTTTTTTATAAGTGCTTATCCACTTCAGTCAAGTGTTTTTGCTAATATACTATATTTCAAGCATTTATATAAATGGCGAAATCGAAGCTAATTCATTGACATAATGGCTGTTGTGCTTTTTAACCTTTATCGAAAGGGATAAGCAGTTTTTTATATTATAGGTAAGTCTATATAAAAAAAATCGAAAATGAAATTTAATATGCGAGATTATGAAAACAACCCCTAATTTCTAAATGAAAGTTATTGTTTTGATACTAAAATCTTATCTATACGTTGTCCGTCTTTATCAATAATTTCAAGTTGGTATGTATCAATATTTAGTTTATCACCGATTTTTGGCAGATTGTTGAATTTATGAATGAAGTAACCTGCAATTGTTACAAAACTTCTGTTGATATCTTCATCCAATTCAATATCAAAGTAATGCAAGAATTCAGTAAATGAATATTGACCATCCACAAACCAACTATTTTCATTGCGTGGGGTAATTTCATATTCGTTTTGGTTGTGTTCCGTTACGTTACCAATAATTGCGTCCACTACATCATCCATGGTTACAATTCCTTTTGTAGAACCGTATTCATCTACCACAATTGCATAATGCATCCTTTCTTTTTTAAATCTTTCCAATAGGCTGTAAGCAAAAGTACTTTCAGTCAGATACAAAGGTTCTTTTACGTAATCACGAAGTTGAAAGTTTTTGTCTATTGAGGGTGTAAACAAATCTTTAAGCAAAACAATTCCAATCACTTTATCAATATTGTTATCACTACACACAGGGTAGGAAGAATGTTTTTCGGCTGTGATTTTCTGTCGGATAGTTTGCAAATCGTCTGTTTCGTTGAAGAATACAATGTCATTTTTATGGGTAAATAATGAATTTACCCTTTTGTCGCCAAATTCGAAAACACGTTCAACAATATCTTGCTCAATATCCTGAATCTCACCACCTTCGGCACTTTCTTTGATAATTGATTTAATCTCTTCTTCAGATACTTTGCTTTCGATGGTGTTTTTTATTCCAAATATATTTACAATCAAATCATTAGTAAAAGTCAGCAACCATACAAATGGGGACGTAACAATGGAAAGAATTTTCATAGGTTTTGCCAGAAAAATTGCAATTCCTTCGGGGAAAGTAAGTCCTAAACGTTTTGGAAATAGCTCGCCAAAAACAATAGAGAAGTAAGTTATAGAAATAACAATAATGCCCACGGCTATATCTTGCGAATAGGGATTCAATATCTCAAACTGATTAAGAAATAACTCAACATCGCGAGTCAAATTTTCACCACTATACACCCCAAGTAAAATACCTATAAGCGTAATGCCAATTTGTACAGTTGATAAGAATTTTGTTGGATTTTCAGCAAGCTCGATGGCTGTTTTGGCACCTTTTCTCCCTTTTTTCTTAGCACTTTCAAGTTTAAACTTACGCGATGAGATCAAGGACATTTCCGACATTGAAAATATCCCGTTTAGCAGTATTAATCCAATGATTATAATTATTTCCAAAATCTAAGTAGTTACGATAATGAATGATTAATAGTGATATAAAGCATAAATTTAGTCATTATTTTTTTTTAAAACTTGTTCTAAATTAATTAATCTGAAATTAATATGTGCTTTTCAATGATCTAAACATTTACCAATATATTTTGATTACATAAAATCATTTTGTGACAAAAACTTTTATTATCTACCGCAAAGACTCATTAATTTATCTATAACCTGTTTATTCTTCTATAAATTGAAATTTGAGTTAATGTGTAAAAGTAACTTTCCATCATGAAAAATTCTAAAACAAATTTGGCCTTCGGCTTTTGGCTTCGTCTAAACTGAGCAAATCAATTTTTTTAGTTTGTTTTTGGCGAATGGTTTCATATTCGATTGCCACGCTTTGCTCGTAAGCCTCATGATTTTTTTCGCTCATCAGTTGAGCTACTACATGCGTATTGACCGATGCATCTTTAACATAAACTACTGGTCCGCTGTAATTTGGAGCAATTTTGACAGCAGTATGAATTTTCGAAGTGGTTGCTCCACCTATAAGCAAAGGAATTTTCAATCCTGCTTTCTGCATTTCGGTAGCCACAATGGTCATTTCTTCCAACGATGGTGTAATTAAACCGCTTAAACCGACCAAATCAACTTTTTTTTCGATGGCTGTTTGTATAATTCGCTCGGTTGGAGTCATTACGCCTAAGTCAATCACTTCAAAATTGTTGCAAGCCAACACCACAGCTACTATATTTTTACCAATATCGTGTACATCGCCTTTTACAGTAGCTATGAGGAACTTACCTGCCGATGAGCTTTGTCCGAGTACTTTTTGAGCTTCAATTTCTGGTTGAATAATGGCAACCGCTTTTTTCATGGTGCGAGCGGTTTTTACCACTTGTGGCAAAAACATTTTTCCTTCGCCAAACAAATCACCCACAATGTTCATTCCGCTCATCAGTGGTTTTTCAATAATGTCGATGGCTGAATCGTATTGGGTGAGCGCTTCTGCTAAATCTTCTTCCAAAAATTCACTAATACCTTTAATAAGAGCATATTCCAATCGGGCTTGCAAGGATCGTGAGCGCCACTCGTCCACTTTTTCTACTTTTTCGCCCGAAGCCTGATTTTTGATTTTTTCAGCAAATTCTATCATGCGTTCGGTACCATCGGCACGTCTATTGAGTACGATATCTTCGACATGTTCGAGTAATTCGGGTTTAATATCCTGATATATCTGCAACATGCCTGAATTCACAATACCCATATCCAAGCCCGCTTTGATGGCATGATAGAGAAAAACGGAATGAATGGCTTCGCGTACCACATTGTTTCCTCGAAACGAAAACGACAAATTACTCACGCCTCCACTCACTTTGGCATAAGGCAGGTTTTGTTTTATCCAACGTGTTGCGTTAATAAAATCAACTCCGTAATTATTATGCTCTTCAATGCCTGTCGCAATGGCTAACACATTGGGGTCGAAGATAATATCTTGTGGTGGAAAACCTACTTTATCAACTAGTAAAAAGTAAGCTCTGGTACAAATTTCAATTTTACGTTCAAAACTATCGGCTTGTCCTTTTTCATCAAAAGCCATTACAATCGCTGCCGCGCCATACGCTTTAATTTTTCGTGCTTTTTGCAGAAAATCGACTTCCCCTTCTTTTAAACTGATTGAGTTCACAATACATTTTCCTTGTACACACTTCAAACCTTCTTCAATCACTTCCCATTTTGAAGAATCAATCATGATAGGAACGCGTGAAATTTCAGGTTCAGAGGCTAAGAAATGCAGAAATGTTACCATTTTTTCTTTCGATTCCAACATCGCATCATCCATGTTGATATCAATAATCTGAGCGCCATCGTCCACTTGTTTGCGTGCAATACTTAACGCATCTTCGTATTTTTTCTCATTTATCAACCTAAGAAACATACGGGAACCGGCTACATTGCAGCGTTCGCCAATGTTAACGAATAAAGACTTCATTGGAATTTCTGAAATATTCTCATTGACATCATCTGACCTCTCTCCCTGCCGCCTCTCCCCAAGGAGAGGGGGCAGAATTGAGGTGATCTCTAAATGTTCAAGTCCAGATAGTAAGAGGCTATTACTTTTTGTTTTATTCTTTCTAATTACAGCCCCTTCAATCAATGTCTTATATTCAGTAATATGAGCCGGAGTTGTACCACAGCATCCACCGATAATATTTATCAATTGTTCATTAAAATACTCTTTCACCTGGGCAGCCATTATTTCGGGTGATTCATCATATTCACCAAATTGATTGGGTAATCCTGCATTTGGATAAGCACTAATAAACCACTGAGAATGAGATCCAAGTTCTTTTAGGTATGGTTTTAATTCTTTTGCCCCAAACGAACAATTCAATCCAACAGATAATAAATTGGCATGACCAATAGATGCTAAAAATGCACGAATAGTCTGTCCCGACAAAGTACGTCCACTTTTATCGGTAACAGTTGCCGATAGCATAATTTCGACACGCTTACCTAGTTCCTTCATGGCTTCTTCGGCTGCAAAAATAGCCGCCAAGGCATTTAAAGTGTCAAAAATGGTTTCAATCAACAAAGCATCTACACCACCTTCAATCAATGCCATTATTTGTTCTTTATATGCTATAACCAAATCATCAAAGCTAACAGCTCTAAAATCGGGATTATGCACGTCGGGTGACATAGAAGCTGTTTTATTGGTAGGACCAACGGCTCCGGCAACAAATCGGGGTTTTTCTGGATTTTTAGCAGTATATTCGTTTGCAGCTTCTCGTGCAAGTCGGGCACCGGCAAAATTAATTTCACGAATCAATTCAGCCATTCCATAATCTTCCATCGAAATTGACTGGGCATTGAAAGTATTCGTTTCAATAATGTCAGCTCCTGCTTCTAAATATTCGCAATGAATTGAACGAATAATGCTGGGTTGGGTAAGCACTAACAAATCATTATTGCCTTTCAGAGGTCTTTCCCATTTGGCAAAACGTTCGCCACGGTAACCGTTTTCGTTGAGTTTGTGGCGTTGTATCATTGTTCCCATTGCACCATCCAGAATTAGGATGCGATGTTCGAGTGCTGTTCTTAAAGTCATATCTTTTGTATTTGAAGTGCAAAGATAATGTTAATCATCAGATAATTGATAACTGATAGTTAACAATTAGGAGAGTTTTTACAAAAAGTGCCGAAATTCAATTTTCAGCACTTTTTAATTACATTTTTTGGATAAAGATATTATATAATCAAACCATGTCCTGTCATTTCTTTTGGTTGTGGAATGCCTAAAATCTGACAAATAGAAGGTGCTACATCAGCTAGGATACCATTTTCAACTTTCGCATTTTTGTTGGCAGTTACATAAATAAATGGTACAGGATTCAATGAATGTGCCGTATTTGGCGTTCCATCTGCATTTTCGGCATAATCTGCGTTTCCGTGATCGGCAATGATAATTACTTCGTAATCATTTGCTTTGGCAGCTTCTACCACATCCTTAACACAATTATCAACGGTGATTACTGCTTTCTGAATGGCTTCATAAATTCCCGTATGTCCCACCATGTCGCCATTTGCAAAGTTAAGTGCAATGAAATCAAACTTTTTAGTATTTAATACAGCAACTAATTTGTCAGCCACTTCGGGCGCACTCATTTCGGGTTGAAGGTCGTATGTTGCTACTTTTGGCGAAGCTACTAAAATACGTTCTTCACCTTCAAATTCACTTTCGCGACCACCCGAGAAAAAGAACGTTACATGTGCAAACTTTTCAGTTTCGGCAATGCGTAATTGTTTCAATCCCAACGAAGAAACATATTCTCCCAACGTGTTCTGAACATTGTCTTTGTCGAATATAACGTGTAAACCTTTGTAAGAAGAATCGTAAGGTGTCATACAATAATACTCCAAAGGAATTGTATGCATACCTTCTTCCGGCATCTCCGTTTGTGTAAGTACAACTGTTAATTCTTTAGCGCGGTCATTACGGTAGTTGAAGAAAATAACCACATCACCTGCTTCAATAGTAGCCAATGGTTTTCCTGTAGCATCAACTGCAATGATTGGTTTGATAAATTCATCAGTCACACCGGCATCATAGGATGATTGCATGGCAGTCACAACATTCGTAGTCGATTCACCAATACCATTCACCAATAAATCATAAGCAAGTTTCACTCTATCCCATCGTTTATCACGATCCATGGCATAATATCGACCAACTATTGATGCAATTTTTCCACCGGATATGGCAGTGTGTTGTTCCAGTTGTTCAATAAATCCTTTTCCACTGCGTGGGTCAGTATCACGTCCATCCATAAAGCAGTGAATAAAAGCATTTTCAATGCCATATTCTTTGGTAATATCGCACAATTTGAACAGATGATCTAACGAACTGTGAACGCCGCCATCGGAAACTAAACCTAAAAAATGAATTTTCTTTTTGTTATCGCGGGCATAAGAATAGGCATTGATAATTTCCGGATTTTGAAGAATGCTGTTGTCGCGACAGGCGATATTTATTTTTACCAAATCCTGATAAACAACTCGACCAGCACCAATATTTAAATGACCCACTTCTGAGTTACCCATTTGACCATCAGGAAGTCCCACATCTTCGCCTGATGCTAATAATTGTGAATTGGGATAATTTGCCACTAACGAATCCAAATAAGGAGTTGGTGTGCTGTAAATAACATTTGAATGGTTTGGTTTTCCTATTCCCCAACCATCCAGAATCATAAGCAATGCTTTTTTACTCATATTATTTAATTGATTATTATATTATTACACTACTTTATACTTAATTTTTTAAGTCGTTTTTTAGAAAGTGCAAAATTACTCATTTTTTACCATTTAGCATCCTCTTTTCAGTAGTTTTTTGTGAAACTGTTTTGAAAAAATTTTGGGTAATCGAACATTAAGATTAACTATAATATTTTGCTTTAGAATCTTCAAATTTACGTATTTTCTAATCATCAAATAATCGTTATCTTTGCAAACTTAAAACCGAAATTCATGTTTATGGTCATTTCTTTCATGTTTGCCGGAATAGCCGTCGGTTATTTATTCCGAAGCATTAAATTAAGTTTCATTCATAGACTTATAATAACACTAATATGGTTGTTATTGTTTTTGCTAGGTGTGGATGTAGGTGTCAATAAGACTGTAATTCAACAATTCGGGAAACTTGGAATGGAGGCATTTTTATTGGCTTTGGGCGGAACTTTTGGTAGTGTTTTGGCTACATGTTTACTTTGGTTGTCAGTTCGAAAAAAAAACATCAGCAAATGAAAGCCAGCCTAATAATACTCACTTTTTTTACTTTTGGACTGCTTTTGGGAATTTTTTGTAGGTTTCCCAATGAATTACTGTATTATGATTTCAGCTTTTATGTACTTTGCACTTTGATGTTTTCTGTTGGAATAAGTATTGGTAATGATTCCACTACATTTCGACAATTCCAGAATCTAAATCCACGCATTATTTTTTTGCCAATAATGACAATTGCCGGAACCTTACTTGGGGTTTTTGCTGTCAGTTTTTTTCTGAAAAACAGAAGTTTAACCGAATGTTTTGCAGTGGGTACTGGTTTTGGCTATTATTCTCTATCGGGGATATTAATTACACAATATAAAGGAGTTGAATTAGGAACTATTGCTTTGTTATCGAACATTATGCGCGAAGTCATTACCTTAATTTTTGCACCTTGGATGGTGAAATATTTTGGAAAATTGTCGTCAATTTCTGCTGGAGGTGCCACCACTATGGATACTACTTTTCCTATTATTGTCCGAAACTCGGGCAAGGAGTATGCCATTGTTTCGATTTACCATGGCTTTATACTCGACTTTTCAGTGCCATTTCTTGTGACTTTTTTTTGTAGTTTGTGAGTATTTTACTGTAGCAAATTTTTTTGTTGATTAATTTAATATGAGTATCGGGTGTTGTACCTAAAGAAAAAAGTTTACATTTGT
>JACDZH010000318.1 GCA_013426815.1 Paludibacter sp. | reverse complement strand
TTGTGTTAGCTATAAAAATGAATTTTAGGTACAACACCCGATACTCATATAATTTAAAACAAAAATTTAGTAATTTTTTATCGACTAAGTAATTAGCATGATATAGTTTGACATTTAATCAAAGATTTTTTAAACTTGTCTACCGTCTGGCAGGGGTAAAGTTACAAATACTCAGTTTATCAACGAATATATTATTGTAGATCAACTAATTCTTAGCGTATTTGCTTCGTAGCGTTCAAAATACTACATTGTATTAGAACACTTACTTAAAATATTTATTTCATTCAAAATTAACCATATATCCATAACCAATATATTTTACCTGATTGATTCGTTTTCTTTTGTTTTTATGAAAAATAATTGTTTAAGAAAAAGGCAACCCCAGTGAATTATTTCGTACTTTTGCAAAAAAGGAAATTAAGAGCTTACTTGCTAAATTTGTTTAATAAAAAAAGATTTCAATTTGGATTTATTTTATATCAAAAAACTCTCTAAGCAATTTGTTTTCAATGACCCCAGATAATAATTTAACATAATCAGAATGAAAATAATCATTGTTGGAACAGCATTCCCTTATAGGGGGGGATTGGCAGCTTATAACGAGCGTTTGGCGCATGAATATGTCAAACAGGGAAATAATGTGGAAATTATTACATTTACACTCCAATATCCAGATTTTTTATTTCCCGGAAATACACAATATTCTTCTGAAATAGCTCCAAAGGATTTGATAATTTCCAGAAAAATAAATGCCATTTCTCCATTAAATTGGATGAAAGTAGGACGAGAAATTAAAGCTAAATCTCCCGATTTGGTTATTTATTGCTTTTGGATGGCATTTATGGCTCCATGTTTTGGTACAATTGCACGTTATGCCCGTACGCCAAAAACCAAAATGGTGGGGTTGATTCATAATATTATTCCCCACGAACCAACCATTATAGACCGTATTTTTCCACTTTATTTTGTTAAAGCAATGGATGGTTTTGTAGCAATGGCAGAATCGGTGATTACCGATATCAATTATTTTGATTTAGCTAATAAACCCAAAGTAGTTTCACCACATCCCATTTACGATCATTATGGAGATGCTTTGACCAAAAAAGATGCAGCCTTGAAACTGGGACTTCATGAACAAAAAAAATATATTTTATTTTTTGGTTTTATCAAACATTATAAAGGATTAGATTTACTAATAGAAGCTTTTGCCGATGAAAGATTGAGGAAATTTCCTGTAAGATTGATTGTTGCTGGTGAGTTTTATGAAAATCCACAACCATATTTAGAGCAAATTATCAGTCTTAAATTGGAAGGTTTAGTAGAATTACGAACAGGATTTATTCCCGATAGTGAAGTTCGCAATTATTTTAGTGTTGCCGATTTGGTAGCACAACCTTACAGAACTGCAATGCAAAGTGGTATAACACAAATTGCTTATCATTTTGAAAATCCAATGTTGGTTACCGATGTTGGAGGACTATCTTTTACAATCCCTGATGGAAAAGTAGGCTATGTTGTAGGTATCAATCATACTGAAATTGCGGATGCTTTAGTAGATTTTTTTTCTAATAATCGGGCAGATAAAATGATTGAAAATATAAAAATAGAAAAGCAAAAATTTACTTGGTCAAGAATGATAGATGCTATTAATGGTTTAAACATTAAATTGGTTTTTTAATTTTTGATTATAATAATAAATTTTAACGCATGTTTTTTTCAATCATTATTCCCGTTTATAACCGACCTCAAGAAATTGATGAGTTACTTGAGAGTCTTACATATCAAACATTAAGTGGATTTGAAGTTATTATTGTTGAAGATGGTTCTAATATTGATTGCTGTCATATTATCGAAAGATATCAATCAAAGCTTGATTTAAAGTATTTTTTCAAACCAAATTCAGGTCCTGGTGGTTCACGTAATTACGGTGCTGAACGTGCTAGTGGAGATTATTTTATTATTTTGGACTCCGATTGTCTTATTCCACCTACATATATTGCTGAAATTCACAGAGAATTGAAGTCAAACCAGTGTGATGCCTTTGGAGGACCGGATAGAGCAGATGATTCTTTTACACCTAAGCAAAAAGCAATTAATTATAGCATGACATCTTTTTTTACTACCGGAGGAATTCGGGGTGGAAAAAAGAAATTAGATAAATTCTATCCTCGTAGTTTCAATATGGGTATTAGTAGGATCGCTTTCAATGCTCTTGCCGGATTTTCGGATATGCGGTTTGGAGAGGATATTGATTTCAGTATCAGACTTTTAAAAGCGGGTTATAATGTTCGGCTTTTTCCTGAAGCTTGGGTATTTCATAAACGGAGAGTTGATTTATGGAAATTTTACAAACAAGTATATAATTCAGGAATTGCTCGTATTAATTTGTTTTTAAAATATCATGATTCTTTAAAATTGGTACATCTTTTACCTGCAGTTTTCACTATTGCAACGATGTTCTTTTTATTTTTAGGCTTTTTTTACCCGTATTTTTTTTACCCAATTATTTTTTATTTTTTGCTTATTTCCTCCGATTCAACTTTCAAAAACCGTAGTTTAAAAGTTGGACTTTTATCTGTATTGGCATCGTTTGTACAACTTTTTGGTTATGGATTAGGATTTATTAAGGCTTTTTGGATACGAATTTTATTGAGAAAAACAGAATTCAAAGCTTTTGAAAAAAATTTCTATAAATAAATTATTTTAAAGTGATTATTTTATCAAATTAGATACTAATAACCTGAGTTCGGGATAAGAATTTTAAAATTCAATTGATAATTGAGGTGA
>JACDZH010000317.1 GCA_013426815.1 Paludibacter sp. | reverse complement strand
TTGCTGCGTAAAATAAAAAACGTAAATTTTATTTACGTTTTAGAAAAGTAAAAACGTAAAGTCAATAATTTTCTAAAAGTGCTTATCCACTTCGGTCAAGTGTTTTTGCTAATATACTATATTTCAAGCATTTATATAAATGGCGAAATCGAAGCTAATTCATTGACATAATGGCTGTTGTGCTTTTTAACCTTTATCGAAAGGGATAAGCAGTTTTCTAAATATAAATTTTTAGTCGTATTGGCTCATAGTCGAAAAGCTAAAAGTCCAATTCTTTCCTTAGAAAATCAGCGAGGAATTGTCCGCCGAGCAAAACCTCTAAAACCAGAAAAATCTGTCAAACGGACAAGTTCAATAACTTCGTTATTGTTTTACATATCAAACTGTTAAGCATCTATTTTATATATTTTCAAAGAAAAAAATATAAAACTAAGTGAACATTTATCTTCTTAATTTTTATGACTATGTGGAACTAAGTGTATTAACTAATTGTTAATTTTCGTAATACCCACACGAATTCTAGTAGTACCATTTTACGAAATAAATCTGATTATTTTTTTGATAATATTGGATTGTGATCGGTAACATTTATTTATTTTTAGAAAAATGTTGTCGAAATGTCAAAAAAAACAGAGCATTACTCTTCATTAAATGAAGAAAATGCTCTATTCTGTATTATTCACTCGATTCAGATCTTAAAATTAATCAAAATTATTATATGCAGATTCACCATGTTGGGTTTCATCCAAACCTATTGCTTCGTGTTTGTCTGTTGCGCGTATACCAACTAATTTTTCGGTGATTTTAAACAAAATAAATGTTCCGATTGCAGAATAAATGATAGTTGCAAGAACAGTAATTAATTGAATAACAACTTGATGTGAATTTCCATATATTGCTCCACTGTATGCTGATTGAATTAAAGGTGATGCGAAAACTCCTGTTAATATTGCACCAATAATACCTCCAATACCATGAACACCAAAGGCATCCAACGAATCATCATAACCCATTTTTGGTTTAATGTAAGCAACCATTACAAAACAAACCAAAGAAACAACAACACCAATAACTAAAGCACCTGTAATTCCTACAAATCCTGCTGCCGGTGTTATGGCAACTAAACCTGCCACTGCTCCCGTACTAATACCAACCACGGTAGGTCGTTTATCGATAAACCAATCCAATAATGCCCATGTTAATGCTGCTGCCCCTGCTGCAATATGTGTTACCATAAGAGCACTTCCGGCAAGACCATCAGCAGCTAAACCACTTCCGGCGTTAAATCCAAACCAACCTACCCAAAGAAGCCCTGCACCCATAACCACATAAGTTATGTTGTGAGGTGGAATAGCATGACGTTTATAATCACGACGTTTGCCAAGCATTATGGCAGTTACAATAGCAGCAATTCCTGCATTTATATGTACCACTGTGCCTCCGGCAAAATCCAAAGCTCCAAGCTTAAACAACCAACCATCGGCTGACCAAACCCAGTGTGCCACTGGATTATAAATAAATAATGACCAAAGAACCGTAAACACTAAAAATCCTTTGAAGTTGATACGTTCGGCAAATGCACCTATTATTAATGCAGGTGTAATTACTGCAAACATGCCCTGAAACATAATAAATACAACATGTGGTATAGTACCTGTTGCATTACCGTCAAGTCCAATTTGTGAATGCGAAATAAAATATGGACTTAAATCGGTAATATTGATGTTGTTCAGAAACGCCCAACTAAAATCTCCAATATAAGGAGCTAGGAAGCCAGATGAACTACCAAATGATAAACTATAACCGCAAACAACCCACTCAATACTGATAACTGCTACTATTATAAAACATTGCATAAAAACATTCAACACATTTTTACGCCTAACCAATCCACCATAAAAAAGAGCCAAACCTGGAATGGTCATTAATAAAACAAAAGCAGTTGCAACTATCATCCAGGCTGTATCACCCGAATTTATACTTGGTGCCAAAGCCGGTATTACTGCTTGTGCCGAAAGAGATGAAATGGACAATGCTAAAAAGGTTGTAATAAATAATATATTCTTTTTCATAATTTTCCTAATTCATTAACTTAAATTTTTATAGAGAATTAATATGTTACTTTTGATTTTGTTCAAAATACTACTTATTATACAAAGCATCAGTTCCTGATTCTCTTGTACGGATTCGGAAAGTTTCTTCAATATCATAAACAAAAATTTTCCCATCTCCTGTTTCACCTGTCCAAGCAGAATTAAGAATAGCATTTACGGTTTTTTCGAGGTTAACATCCCTAACAACAATGGATAACATGCGACGGTGAATATAATTTGATTGAAAAACTTGTCCTCTAACTATTTGTTCTTCAGTCGATTTTCCAAGTCCGGTAATGTCCCAATACGAAAACCATTCGATTCCCGCATCATATAAAGCTACTTTTGTGTCTTCAAATTTTGATTTGCGGATGATTGCTTCAATTTTTTTCATATTTCTTTTAAATGTTTCTTTTAGTGTTTATTATTGTTTTCATTAATTGATTTAAAGTTGAATATTTTTACATTTCTCTATTTGATGCAAAAATAAGAATATTATTTGAAGAAACAAAGCATAATGAAAATAAAATTTAAATTTGTACAGCATAATGATTGTATATAAATGTTTTTTGTATAAATATGGATTATATTATTCTATTATAGTTTCTAATTATCAGTATTAATAAAAAAAAAATCAGACAAACCTATTTATAGCGACCTAAAGGTCAATTTCTGCCATTCATAGTATAATTTTATCTTTGTAC
>JACDZH010000316.1 GCA_013426815.1 Paludibacter sp. | reverse complement strand
CACCGTGTCAGTCGATAGAACCTTTGCACATTTTTTCTTAAGCTGACTGATAACGCCCGAGGCTATGGGCATTTGGCGGTTTGCGGGAGCATTCGCTGTCGTGAAACGACAAAGTGAATGCGGGAGCAAAACCTGCTAAATGCACGTCAGCCAGCCAATGAACATAGGCGTGTGTTACCAAACGTGCATTGGTTGTATAGAAATGTGTTTCTTTATCACACTCTAACTTATACAAAGATTATGTGAGTTATTGAATGTCAGAAATACACGTTTGGCAGCCATTTTTGTTGCTAATGTTACCAAACGTGCATTTTCATTATATTAAATTATAACTTATATCCAATTGATATCGAAGGTATAAAACCTAATGAGTATCCTAATCCACACCCAGGTGTCTTAAAAGGCATATCTATACCAATTGAAAAAAGAACAGGTTTATTTTTTGATTCATAACGATATGCAATTCTACAAAATGAAAAATATCCTATTCTATTATAATTTCTAAAATTATAATCTGTTACAAACAGATTAAGTCCTAAAGCAGTTTCAAAAAAATGCTTTTCTTGTCCGAACAAATAATGAATATTCATAGGAACTGAAAAATAATTACACATTTGGTCATCTTCTGGAAAGTATGCTTTTACTGGTGTAAAGTACCAGTGACTAACACCACTATTTTTTTCAAAACCATAGCCAATTCCAATTTTATATCCAAATTTTGACTTTTCATCAAATCTGCTGTCATATGAAATACCAGACAACCCGTATGATCCTGCAAGTTCCAAACCAACAAATTTTTTGTTTTGAGAAAACAAAGTTGAAATGTTTATTACCAATATAAGTACAATTAGTTTAATTGAAGTTTTCATAAAAAATATTTAAAGTTATTTATAAAATCTTACACCTTTCCATGCACCGTCAACATATGCAGCTGCAAAAACATCGATGTCTTTGATTGCAAATGTAGAAGGTAGATATCCAGTTACTGCACCATTTAAAAAATAGAATCCTCCTGATTGGTTGAAGCGAATTGTTTTTGAATCCAAATTTGAGTATTCTTGAACTCCTCTAACAAAGGTTTTAATTGGAATACTGGCACTACCCCATTCTAAGTATGCTATTCTTGGGTCATCCGATTTAATTTGTTTGTTTATTGGATTGAAAATATATTGACCAGTTAATTTCTTAAGTTCAGAATATATCATATCTGCTGGCGTGTTATATAATTTCTGTTTTTGTTCTACAGTTGGATAGTTGCTACCAATAACTTCGATAGAAGGAACAAAAGATAATATATTATCTACCCAGTCTTTTATAAAATCAATCTTGTGATAACCCCTATATATCATATTTCCTGCCATACCATTTATTGTTGAAACAAAAGTACTGTATGCTGCATCTTTAAGTGGATTAATATTTGAAGGTGGAGCATTATAGGTCATAACAGCATCTAACTTTTCAAAACCAATAGCCATTTTATCCGCTGGAGTAGTTGCCCAGTATTTAAAAAATAAAAATTTCTTTATTTTTTCAGATTTTACTTTAATGCCAGCAGAAGTATAAAACACATAATTTACATTAAACAGTTCTACAGAAATTCTTCTGTTATTGTTAAAATATTGGTATGCGTATTCATCTTTACCAAATATCCACTGACCTAAGGGTAAATAATACCATTCAAAACCCCATTTTTCACCCACCAAACCATATTTTGAATCATATTCTGAAAAAGGCGCTGCAGTTTTTGACTTCATTTTGGATGCCTGACTAACGATATCAGAAACACGATTGTCTGAAATTGGAGAATTTGCAAACGAATAGACAAATTTAACATTGTCACCTAAATCATATACTTTAGAATTATCAATCATTATTAGGCTACTTTTAATATTGTTGAAATTCTTAATTTTATCCATTAATTCATTTTGATTTGAGTATGGAGCATAAAATGTCCCCTCATCAGTTATTTTATAAATATTCCCTGCAATACCAATTCTTAATGTTGTATCCATTACATTACAAAGAATAGGGTCTTGCAATAAATTTTTTGCTACCATAACATTGTATTCATCCTGTGTCATTTCTTCTATATTGCCATCATCTGTAGAAGCAATATTTTTAATATTTCTATTAGATGGATTTACACTACCGATAGTCATTTTACTGATACTTACGAAATTACTAGGTATTTCTACTAGTGAATTCACACTTCTTACTTTTGCATTATTCACATTGTTTGTTTCATTGTTTGTTTGAAAAGTGTTAAGATAATCTGAAAAATCAGTATTACTCTCAAATTTCAAAAATTTTTCATCTTGATTTTTGTTCAAAGAAAGTTGATTAATAATATCATTCTTATCACATGATACTAACATTACTGTCACAAGGACAAATAAATAAAATATTTTTTTCATTTTTTAATTAGTTTGTGAACACTCGGAAGATTTCTCATTTTTATATCTCGAAGCATTCTGATTTATTTTTCTTTTTAAGTCATGACAACCTTTGTTGGTTATCATAGAAATGTGCAACTTTTCATTTTCAAAGATTTAAGTTTGTCTTACAAAACAAACTTTAGCTCATGAGTACAAGGTTAATTTCTACTCCAAAATAAATTTTCTGTCTCGAAAACACAATTTTAGGTTTTGTGTGTTTCCGTATTTCAGTCTCTACTTTTCTTCAAAACTGAAATAATGCATTAACTTGTGTTCATGTAGGTCGTCTTGTTTTTTTTTTGCATGTTTGGTAACGACCGAGGCTATGGGCATTGGCGGTTTGCGGGAGCATTCGCTGTCGTGAAA
>JACDZH010000315.1 GCA_013426815.1 Paludibacter sp. | reverse complement strand
CCAAATGATGATTTGAGCAAATTAACCGCATTTATATAAGTCGCTTATTATAGAATATGTATTTGAATGATATTTTCATATTTGCAAATTATTTGTTGTTTTCAAAGATTTCTATAAATACATTCGTTTATCCGGTGCGATGGTTTCCGATAAGTCAAACATTAAAGGAATGATAAAACCCGCCTGATTGACCTTTTTGTGTTATTTCTGATATTACTATCATTATTCCGGCATTTATGCGCCTGATTATATCCGACAACATTTGCACTACAATATAATTGACCTTTTCGAGGGTTTGGAATGATACGACCGCAACCTTTACAACTAGTTTCGGTGGTGGGTGTTGGTTGGTACAAATTGCCCTTGTATATACGTGTCAATTTGTCCCACTTTTCAGGTTCCTTTGTAGTTTGAATTATGGTCAATTTGTCCCACTTTTTTACTACCTGGTTTGCCTCTGATTTGTCCCGCAATTCAGTACATTTTGCACTTATCAGGTTTACAATATCATTCTTTAGAGTTGATTTACTATAGTGACAAATAAACGCCTCACACTTTGCCCTCTCTCGGGTATATTTGTTGCGGTTTCGCCTTGTTTCGCAGTATAGTCGTTCCCAAAATAAAGGATTTGCATACTTCAAATAAAGTTTTTCGTTTTCGTTTGATAATTTCCTGATTTCGTTTTCTGAAAAATCAATAAACAAACATTCCTCAATTGTTTTAATAAGTATTTTTTCTAATCGTTCCCAAACCGCAACATCTAATAAGTCTGATATTCGTTTTAAATATATTTGTTTTTGTTTCCGAATATATTCCATTCTTTCAACCCTTACTTCAACCCTCAAAATGTTACCGGATTGATAAGGTTCTATTTCGGTCAACTCTGACTTATTATAGATTTTGAATGTATGATTATTATACTCATACTCTTTATATTCTTTTTGTCGGTTTCCTATTTCGGTTTTGTGCAAAATATGGCGGTTCAGGGCGTTGTTTGGATTTGTTGGTAGTTTGATATTCACGCCAAACTCAAAACCATTTAGGGGAGCGATGTCGGCGTTAAGTCCAAATTCATTTGATAACTGATTCAGTGTGTTTTTAAAATCGCTCAAAGTATAATCATCAGCGTTATGTAGTCCCTTATTTTTATATTTATGGAAACTTCCACGAACTGAATAAAAATTATCTTTAATCGGTCTTATCCGTAACCCTTTGACTGTTTCCGGTTTGTTAGTTCCGATATTTAATACAACTGGTTTGGTCGTTACATTGTCTAACATAGTCTAAAATTCTTTAAGTACTTTGTTTAGACTTTTCGGGAAATAACCTTCAAATAAATAAACTATATAACTGAATTTGTCAGGAATGGCACAAAATAAAATCAAACTTTTCGACCTCGTTTGTGGATTGAATATATCGCCGGCATAGATTCCGTTCCTTTTGGTAGGTCTTAATCCTGTACTTAATACCTTTTTAATTCCTATATTGCTCTCAACGCAATACTTTGCGCCCTGTTGAATTAGAAACGGTGTAAAGGGTAATGATATACAAAAATAAGAAAAGGGCAAATTTTCGCCTGATTCAGGTATTAAATCAAATATGTCTTTGTGGTTTGCATTTTGAATAAAAACTCCTTTTGTTGCGGTGGTTAAACATTTCTTTTTCATGGTTTACGCCCTCCGATATTTGAGGGTTTCAACATCTTTCAAAGAATTGAAAACATCGGTACGTTTGTACCTGATTCGTGTGCCGATGCGTTGCGCCGGAATAATACCTGTCGAAGTCCAACTATTTAAAGTTGGTAAGGAAATACCTAAAATCTCGGCGGTTTCTTTTCGTGTGATTAACTCGGGGGATGGTTCGGGGGTGGTGGTTAAACCTGAAACAATTTTTTGTACCTCGTTTTGTACAATTGTTCTGAAACTGTCTTGTAATTGTTCAAAACTGATACCTGATAGAATAATTTCGTTTTGCATATTCTTTTTTTTTTTAGAATTTGCACAAACGTAACGGATTCTTATTCTGTCTTTTAGATTCCGTTTCCGTTTCGGAATAAAACGGAACAAACGGAATATCTTATTTGATTAAAATCGGCGAAAAAACATTTTCATAGTGTTTCTTTTCTTCTTTGGTAAGTTTAGTATTTAATAAATTTTTGACTGTTACGGCTCTAATATCAGGGGCGGGGGTTGGTTCGTTGTCTTTGTATGCTGTAATACCAAATTCCTTACAGAAACATATCAGGGCGGGAGTTGGTTTGTTGAATTTTAAAACTCCTTTTTCTAACAACCAAAAATAAACCTTTGCCGGTTCGTTTTTATTTTCAGCTTCCCGCCAAATGTGGTTTGTATCTATAAGTCCGTTTGCTACCAATCTATTATAAAACTTATCAATTTGTACAATATATTCAGGTTTAAACAGTCCGGCAAAGGTTAGCGGTTGTTTTTGCGGTTTTATTCCTTTTAATGTTGGTTCTGGTTCGTTGGTTAGTACAATTAGTTCATTATACTCATTTATTGCGATGTCGTATAAATTATATTGAGTTTTATCTGGATAGCAATTATATATTTTATCAATAAACTCAAGTTTTGATTTTAAATCATTTGATCTATATAATTCAATTAATTCAGAACTTTCAATTCCTTTTATTTCATTTTTAGGCAATAGATCATCAAACATATCTTCTAAGTCCGTTCTTCTGTAAATTGGTAAAACGGGTTGTTCTTTTTCTGTATCCGCAACATAGATTATCAATAGACATTATATAAGTTGTAATTAATTGAAATAAAATTAGTTACTTTGCAGT
>JACDZH010000012.1 GCA_013426815.1 Paludibacter sp. | reverse complement strand
TGCAAAGTAACTAATTTTATTTCAATTAATTACAACTTATATAATGTCTATTGTATCTTTGCTCATGGTTATATATTTAGAGTGTGGTAACTTCAAATATACAACTTTGGAGCTAATTTGAAAAGATTGGCTCCTCTTTTTTCAATCTAATCAAAATTCTTTTACCGGACAACAGTGATAAGTTTTATGAAATTAATGTCCAGCTAAACAGTTTTGTAACGCGTATCTAAATACTTGTGACTACTTATAGTATTTTTTGTGTCATATTAGTTAGTAATTTTCGACAAAATCAATGCTCTTTAATATTTGGGGACACCTCAGTATTTACCAATAAATACAAACTTTAAATCACTGCGTTTTAAACAATATTTAACTCAACGAATCTAAATAAGAATAAACTTAAGTTTGAACTTACACTAAAATAATTTTCAAACGATAGTAATTTTTTTGTGAAATTTTTAAAACTCGGTGCGAATCTATGTTAATCAATGGATTGATTATGGTTTTAACTCGTAAATTATGCTTTATAACATGATTTATGAACAATAAAACCACTTGTATTTTTGTTATTTTTGCATGAAAATTCTAACTAAAAAATAACTGAATATGACTTTACAAGAATTAAAATCTGCTTTTGTATCTGCTTATGGCAAAGAAGCTGATGCTGTGTATTTTGCACCAGGACGTGTAAATCTAATTGGAGAACATACCGACTATAATGGTGGTTCTGTTTTTCCTTGTGCTCTGAGTTTTGGGACTTATTTGTTACTTCGCAAAAATGGAGGTAATAGTATTAAATTCCGTTCTTTGAATCAAACCGAAGTAATTGAACTTGGATTTGACAAACTTTCAACTCCACTCAACAAAACCTGGGTTAATTATCCACTCGGAGTTTTTGCACAATTTATCAAACGTGGAATCGAAATTAAAGATGGTTATGATATTCTTATTTGGGGTGATGTTCCTAACGGAGCTGGTTTATCATCTTCAGCTGCATTGGAAGTGGTTACAGCTTATGCATTGAATGATCAACTTGGAACGAATTTCAACCGAACCATTTTGGCTCAAATTGGTCAAAAAGCTGAACATGAGTTTGCATTTGTAAATTGTGGTATCATGGATCAATTCGCATCAGCAAATGGTGCCAAAGATAGTGCCATTCATTTAAACTGCGATACCTTACAATTTGAATTGGTTCCTGTAAAATTGAAAGGTGTAAAAATACTTATTTCAAATACTCATAGTCCTCATAAATTAGATTCAGGAGCTTATAATCAGCGTGTTGCAGAGTGTCAATTAGCAGTAAAACAACTCAACACAGTTCGTCCTATTAAATATTTAGCCGAATTGACAGAAGCTGAATTCAAAAATATTGAGTCAGTAATTACCGATGTTACTGCTCACAAACGTGCCCGTCACGTTGTTGGAGAAGTACAACGCACAAAAGATGCTGTGATAGCATTAAAAGCAGGTGATTTAACATTGTTCGGAAAGTTGATGAACGCCTCACATGTATCATTGCGCGACGATTATGAAGTAACTGGTCCCGAATTGGATTGCATGGCTTCCGAAGCATGGAAAATTGATGGCGTTATCGGTTCACGTATGACAGGTGGAGGTTTTGGTGGATGCACCGTATCACTGGTAAAAGAAGAAGCCATCGATACATTTATCAAAGAAGTAGGCACTGCTTATCAGACCAAGATCGGCATCAAACCGGAGTTCTATATCGCCGAAATTGGTGATGGAGCTTGTAAATTAGCTTAATAAAAATTTGTTGATTGGTAAATTGGTTGGGATAAGATTCTGCAACCTATTTATCAATTTGCAATTGAATAAAACAACTAAAATGAAGACAGCAAAACAATTACAAATAGAATTGGACGGAAAACCAGTTTCACTTTACACACTTTACAATAAAAACGGAATGTCGGTAGATATTACCAACTATGGTGCAAAAATTATCCGACTTCTGGTTCCTGATAAAAACGACAAATTTGAAGATGTTGTACTTGCATTCGATACATTGGAAGAGGTGATGGAAAAAGAAATTTACTACGGAGCAGTTTGCGGACGGTTTGCCAATAGGATAAAAGATGGTAAGTTTAGCATTGATGGCGTAGAATTTTCACTTCCAATAAACAATGGTACCAACTCGTTACACGGTGGTATTCATGGTTTTAACGAAAAGGTATGGACTGTTAAATCAGTTGCAAAGCAAGAATTGGTATTGGAACTTTTATCACCGGATGGTGAAGAAGGGTATCCGGGAAATTTGGCAATTACTTGTAGTTATATTCTTTCTGACGAAAATGAAATTAAAATCCATTACGAAGCAACTACCGACAAAGCAACCGTTATTGGCCTTACTAATCATTCCTATTTTAACCTGAAAGGTGCAGGAAATGGAACTATTAAAGATCATTTTTTACAATTAAATTCCGATTTTTATACCGTGTTGGATGAATCATTTGCTTTAACTGGCGAAATAAGACCTGTGGCAAAATCATCTTTCGATTTCCGTCAACCAACCCTAGTAGGCGATAGAATTGATGATGAAGCATTTGTACCCGGATGGGGAATTGATAATAATTGGTGTTTGCGCAAAGAACAAATAGGCGATTGCACGCTTGCCGGTTATATTTATGAACCAATATGTGGACGTAAAATGGAAGTTTTCACCACACAACCCGGAATTCAAATTTATACCGGAAACTGGATTGAAAATCAAATAGGTAAAGAAAGTAAAACATACGATCGCCAAGATGCTATTTGTCTCGAAACACAAGGTTTCCCCAACTCGCCTAATGTAGCACATTTTCCAAGTTCATTACTTCGTCCCGAAGAAAAATACGACGAATGGTGCGTGTATAAGTTTAGTGTAGAATAGTAGTGATTACAATTTGGTCACATTATTAAAAAAGCCAATCAGGAAGCAATGATGCTGATAGTTGGCTTTTTTTTGAATTATGAGTTATTTTAGTCTGAAAAAGTAACCTTGAAATACA
Organism: Paludibacter sp.; assembly: GCA_013426815.1. GTDB lineage: Bacteria > Bacteroidota > Bacteroidia > Bacteroidales > Paludibacteraceae > Paludibacter. The sequence goes on along the minus strand of JACDZH010000012.1, from coordinate 26,800 downwards.
AACTCTGATCAATATACACCTTATATGAATGATATTTATGTATATTTATTCATTACATTAATTTTTTCCAAATATATAATTATTATTCAAAATCTCAAACAACAATGTATTAATCTACATTAAATCATTTAACAATAAACAGTAAAAATATTTTATGTGAAATTCTAATCCTGCAAAAAGTTGTTTTTTGTATATTTATTATGTTCAAAAATGTATATATACTGGAATAAAGAAATATTTCTTTATTCCTTTCATAGTACCGAAAATTGTAGTACTTTTGTAGCGTCAAAAAAATGGCAAAATTTATTTACAATTCCGAGAGGTAATAATAACAGTATAAAATAATTAATTTTAAAAACAAAAATGGCAAATTTAGATTTATCAAAGTATGGAATTACGGGCAATTTCGAAGTTGTACACAATCCATCTTATGAAGTGCTTTTTCAGGCTGAATTAGACCCAAAAAACGAAGGTTTTGAAAAAGGAGTATTAACAACATCGGGTGCAGTTGCAGTCGATACAGGCAAGTTCACCGGTCGTTCACCTAAAGATAAATTCTTTGTAAAAGATGCAGTAACCGATGAGCATCTTTGGTGGGATGGTGTTATTAATCGCCCAACAACTCCTGAAGTTTTCGATCATTGCAAAGACTTAGTTACCAAACAACTTTCTACAGCAAAAAAAATATATGTAGTAGATACTTTCTGTGGTACTAATGAAGATACACGAATGAAGGTTCGGTTCATCATGGAAGTAGCTTGGCAGGCACATTTTGTTACAAATATGTTTATCCGTCCTTCACACTATGAATTAGCTAACTACGGCGAACCTGATTTCGTAACATTGAACGGTTCGAAAACGACTAATCCACAATGGAAAGAACAAGGTTTGAACTCTGAAGTTTTCACTTTATTCAACCTGACAACTAAAATGCAAGTAATTGGTGGAACCTGGTATGGTGGTGAAATGAAAAAGGGAATTTTTGCATTGATGAATTATTATTTACCATTGAAAGGCATGGCTTCGATGCACTGCTCAGCCAACGTAGGTAAAGATGGCGATGTAGCAATTTTCTTCGGACTTTCAGGAACAGGTAAAACAACTTTATCGGCTGATCCAAAACGCTACTTAATTGGTGACGATGAGCACGGATGGGATAACAATGGTGTGTTCAACTACGAAGGTGGTTGTTATGCTAAAGTAATTGATTTGGAACAAGATAAAGAACCCGATATATGGAGAGCTATTCGCAGAGATGCATTATTGGAAAACGTAACTGTGGGTTCTGACGGAATTCCCGATTACTCTACAGCAGCTTCAAAAACAGAAAACACACGGGTATCATATCCCATTTATTTTATCAATAAAATTGTTTCTCCATCGCGTGCAGGACACGCCAGCAAAATTATTTACCTGTCAGCTGATGCATTTGGTGTTTTGCCTCCGGTATCAATTTTGGACGAGAACTCGGCTCAATATCATTTCCTTTCAGGCTTTACTTCAAAATTAGCAGGAACAGAACGCGGTATTACTGAACCGGTTCCTTCATTTTCTCCGGCATTTGGTGAAGCATTCCTTACTTTGCACCCAACAATGTATGCTAAAACACTTATTGGCAAAGCAAAAGAACACAACGCTAAAGTTTACTTGGTAAACACTGGTTGGAATGGAACCGGAAAACGTATTTCGTTGAAAAATACACGCGCAATTATTGACGCTATTATCGATGGTTCAATTGAAAACGTAGAAACAATCAATGTTCCAATTTTGAATTTAGTTGCTCCAAAAAAGTTGAATAATGTAGATGAAGGTATACTTGATCCACGTGACACTTACTCGGATGTATTAGAATGGGAAACAAAAGCAAAATCGCTTGCTTCTAAATACATTAAGAACTTCGTACAATATTGTGATAACGATGCAGCTAAAGCATTAATTCCATCAGGACCACAATTGTAATAAAAACCCTAAATCCGCACCTGATGAATCGGGATAAAATGGGGGGGACTTAAAGACAAAATGAGCAGTTCGATTAATTTCGGACAGCTCATTTTTTTTAAACCCTGAATATTGAAGAAAAATTTATAATTTGTAGTATTTCAGAACTTTACAATTCTATACATGACAGTATTTTGATGAATCAAAGGATGGTTGTGTGAAAAGAAAATGGTACCTTCAACAGGCGAATAAATTTCACTGCGGACTATTCCGGTAAACGGGTCGAGAATTTTTGCCAATAAATCACCTTTTTTTACTTCATCCCTTGCACTATTCATGCTATATAAAATTCCTGCTTGATTTGATTTAACTGTCTCAAGATCAACATCTGACAGAACGAAAGAGTTGAATCCATCATGGATATTTTTCTTAATAATTTTCATGCTATTCAAGAAACGAAGTATGGATAACCAAGCGACTTTTGCGGATTCTTTATTAATCGTATTTGTATCGCCCGAATAAATTGAGAATGCCTGTGTGTCAAATATCTGCCAGTTGTAATTCAATACAGCAGTATCATAAGGTCTTGGTTTTCGAATTAGCACATAAGGTAATCCAAACTTTTTGGCAAGTTTGACATTTTGAAAACCAGTATCCATCATTCTCACATGTGGAATAAACTCGCCTGGCAAATAAAAACTGGCTAACTGAATGCCATACTTAAATCCACATACTTCCTCAAAAAGAGCCGCAGCAATACGTTGAGTAGTTTCTCCCTTGTCGTAACCCGGAAACATCCGATTAATGTCCGTATTATCCATCGCCCAAAATCGTTTGTTGATATTCATCGAAAAATGATTGGCTGAAGGTATTACCAAAATCTCGTGACCTGGTAAAATAAGTCCCTCTTTTTCAAGTTCAATCAGATTTTTTACTACTTGTGAACAGGTAAATTGTTGCTGAATTTCATCTCCACGCATGGCACCAACAATGGCAACTGATTTTTCACCTTCACCAAATCGAAATCCCTGTATTTTAAAATCGTCTCGATAAGGCGACTTCATTTTGAATAATATCTCTTGTTTCATTGACCCATTCATCCTCAAATGAGGAATTAAAGTTACTTTAAATTGACTGTAAATTATTAATTTTGAAATTCTTTTAAAGCTTGTAACTTCAAAAAGAATTTTTTTTATTCATTTCCTGTATCATTATTGATTTTCCCCATTATCAATTTGGGTGTTTTTCGAAAAGATACGAGCAATCAATGAACCTTCGTAAACTACCGGATAGGTGCGCAAAGTGAAAACAACCCCGTCAACAGGTGAAAGCACATTCTGAAGCACCAAACCTTCGAAAGGGTCAACAATCTGACAAAGTAAATCGCCCTTTTTCACGTCCACCGAGTGTGAAACCGAAGGAATAATAATCCCTGAAGCATCAGCATTCATATAGCAAACTTCGCCGGTTGTTGATAATATTGGTTTGCAAATATCTTTTGAAATTGTACCTGTCCACATTTTCTTTTTCTTCATCATATTAAAAATACCATCTACCAACCTATTGCCATAATCGCGGGACATACGCATTCCGATGCCCATTTCCACTACAATAGTAGGAGTTTTAATTACATTTAGCGAGTGAGCCAAGGTAGATTTAAGCACTGTTGCTGCATCGTGAATCCAAATAAAATCAATATTAAGCAAGTTTGCATAAGGAATCAACTTTTTTGACATTTGCACATTAATACGAGCTTGAGGCATTTCACGCAAAAAAATATTGCTGGCATGAATATCAATTACCATATCAGCTCCTCGCAAGTCCTGAATAATTTCGAAAGCAGTATGTTCAATTAGGTGTCCATTGGGGTCACCAGGAAAAATGCGGTTCATGTCTAAGTCAAATGTCGGTATTCCGCGGGTAACAGAATCGACTCCAAGTGGATTGAGTGCCGGATAAACTTCTACTGTTCCATCCAAAAATCTGATATCTTCATTCAGCCTGCGAATCAATTCAAAACAAACGTATTGACCTTCAAGTTCATCACCGTGAGTTCCTGTAACAATACATATTCGTTTTGGACTGTTGCCGTTTTGTATAACTTTTTTCCGAATTAAGAGCTGCTCATCAACTGGAAGTCCTTCGGATATGATAGTTTTAATCATTGCTGAATTTCTTGAACTTTTAAAAATACTTCTAATTTCTGTTGTGCTAAACCAGAAAACACACCTTTGTCCAAGGCACAATCGGAGTAATCGCGCCCATTTGCAATTTTTATATATCCTGTTTCGATACACCGATTATGTGTGGGGTCAAAACCGTACCATACTCCATTTTCGTAATACTCAATCCAGGCATGTGTAAATCCTTCGCCTAACATAAATCCGCTTATATAACGAGCCGGAATACCGTTTTTTCGACACAATGCAATTAACGAATGTGCAAAATCCTGACAAACTCCTTTCCCAATTTCAAGTGCATCTTCGGCAGTAGTTTGGATAGATGTTACACCCGATTCATAAATCAGAAACTTTCGTAATTCGGCTGACAACAAAACAACTTTTTCTAAAGTTGATTTTTCTGGTGGCAGTTTTACACTGTCAAGCAGTTTCTGAATATTATTCATTGGTTGAGTATATTTGGAAGGATAAAGATACAATGGATTTAGTTCTTCTTTTATACAGTAATAGCTTTGTTGTACAATTCCGGTTGCTTCGAATTCAAAATAATTATGAAAATCTCCAATATATCCATCGTATATTAAATTGCCAAAACTATCTCGACCTACAGTAACAGTTCCATTGGGAGAAATGACACATTTTTCTTCTATAATCTTCTGAAAATCAAATACACTTGGGGCACATCTCAATAAGAAATGATGACGATACACATTTTCACTAAAGGTAATTCTAGTCTTGTACCAATATTGTAGTTTTATCATTTTTTATATACTAAGCACAGAACAAACCATTGATAAGTTGTAGTACTTCTGGATTTTTATAATTGTCGAAATTAAGTTGTTTTTTTAACATCAACAATGTCATTTCATTACAAATATAACATTCTTTTTCGATAGAGTCTAACATCCGATTAAATATTTCTTCAACCCTACTAAATGGATAGTCAAAGCGAATATGCAAATCGAGACTTTCGAGGTATTTTCCGAACTTAATGGAATGTCTAATCTGGTTATTTACAATACGTTCATCTATTGAACCCCAAAATGCCAACATATTATCCGTAATACGTTGCAATCCTTCTATTCCACAGTTTTGAACTTCTGGCTTATTCATATAAGCTATGCTTATTTCAATGTAACAAAGCGTTTCTGTCATGATTTCTTCGCGAAGCATCATGGCATTGTCTTTTACTCGTTCAAGCATATTGATGACTGATTCGGGATTTGTGGCATCAAATAAATATCGTTTTGTAAAGTCGTCGGCGGAAGTGTATTTGTTTTTATCAACTCCCATCTTAGTGCAAAAAATGATATAAGCATCTTTATCTTCGTCAATCATCAAATCGAAGTGTTTACGAAGCATGTGTAGTGTTAAATATACACGTTCGGCATAACGACCAAGCCAGTAAAGACGATTTGCTTTTGCCGACGAAACGCCTGAATTTATTTTTCTTGCTGTAGGTGTTTGCATAATTTTATTAGTTACGAGTTACGAGAATTCAGTTACGAGAATTTAATTACAAGTTATATAGGTCAAAGAATTTAGTTATAAGTTTCTCGTAACTTGTAACTAAACCCTCGTAACTATTTTTATTTCTTCATTATCCAGGTATCTTTAAATCCGCCACCTTGCGACGAATTTACAATAAAGGAGGTCGGACTTCGGGTGTAACGAGTTAAGCCACTGTGCCACACTTTTGTTTCGGCTTCGCTAATAACAAAAGCACGTAAATCTGCTTTTCGATAAATTCTGTCTTCGCCATCCATAATTTCCAAATCGATAAAATCAATCACTTCTTGAGCTATCCATCGTCGGGGTTCAGTTTCAATCAGATGTTTGATATTGATCAATTGCTCTTCGTTCATTTCTCTGCCAAACATCACTCCGGAACCTCCGGCTTCGGCTACATCTTTAATCACAAGTGTCTTTAAATTTTCGAGTACATATTTTTTATCTTCTTCAAAATAAGGTAAATAGGTAGGTGCATTTTGCAAAATAGCTTTTTCGCCCAAATAGAACTCTACCATTTTTGGTACAAAATAATAAATACCTTTATCATCTGCAACACCGTTTCCTAGCGCATTCATTATGGCTACATTGCCTTTGGCGTAAGCGCGCATCAAATTAGGAACACCAAGCAAAGAAGTACTCTCAAACGCCAACGGATCGAGGTATTCATCGGAAATTCGACGATAAATCACACCAACCCGTTCTCGTTGATCAAATAGCCCTTTGTAATAAACTGTATCGTTTTCAACAATCAAGTCATCAGCAAAAGCAAGGATAACACCTGCCTTCTCTGCTAAATACGAATGCTCAAAATAGGCTGAATTGTAACGTCCGGGCGTTAGAATTACTTCAAGTCCATTGTCCACATTTACATAATCCATGGCTTTTCGAATCATGGTAGAATAATTCCGGTTATCAAAAACAGCATTTTGCTTGAATGTTTCTGGCGATATTTTACGTGTTACTGTTCGTGCAATCATAGGATAAGAAGCACCTGAAGGAATACGCAGATTATCTTCGAGTACAATCCATTTACCATCCTTTGCCTGAACCAAATCAATACCTGAAATGTGTGAGAAAATCTTTTTCGAAGGTGTAATTCCCTCACATTGTGCCATATACCCGCTCGACGAATAAATAAATTCTTCGGGGATAATACCACTTTTCACTATACGTTTCTCGTTGTAAATATCCTCCAGAAACAGGTTCAATGCATTAACCCGTTGAATAAGTCCTGCTTCTATTTCAATCCAATCTTTATGACTGATTACACGCGGAATTGGGTCGAAGGGGAAAAGTTGTTCGAGAAAATTTCCACCTTTATAAATTCCGAAACGAACACCAAATCGTTCCATCCATTTGTTTACGGTGTCTCTTTGTTTTACTAATGAATACATATACTATTTTTTTTTCATTATAATCGTTTTGATACGATATACACTGTTTATGCATTATTATGTATAATAAATGAATATTACACATATCATATTGCTGCAAATATACTATTTTTTATGTTATTATAACATTATATGGAATATATTTATTGCATTTTTTACCAAAATATTATAAATGAGTGATATTTTGCTGATAATAAAATTGAACTGATGATAATATTTTAAAATTTTGTATTAATTTTGTGTGCATTATTCTAAATTTAAACAATTTAAATCAATCCAATTTAAAATAAATATACAAAAAACAACCTCAAATAATTTGCTGATATTCTGTTTAATATTTCTGCTTCGATAAATGCCAATTGGAGCGAAGCTGTAACTTATAATTTTGGAATAAACTGCACACATAGCAAAAATACCAAACGGTATTTTTTTTTGAAAGCTTTCAACATGTAAACGAAGAAATTGTAACAATGTAAACTTTATACAAAAAATTATGTGGTACTATGTGAAAACTATGGTTGATATGTGTCCAAAAAACAACATAATACTTTTACCATTATATAGAAAATATAATATCACTGAAATTGGATTGCAAAAAAATTTTTTCCGAACAACTCATTATTTTTTGTAATTTTGCAAACTAAATAAAGCATAAAAATGAAAGCATAATTATGGCAAATCAATTCGGAAAAACTTGGTGGGGCGAACATTGGTTACGCTCGTTAGAAAACGTAGATTACGACAACCGCTTACCTAGGGGAGCATCTTACGCTCGCAACGGCTATGTGAAAGAGGTGAAAATCAAAGAAAACATGATGAATGCAAAAGTTGCGGGTAGTCGCCCAACACCATACAAAGTTAACCTGATTGTGCCACCATTTTTCGAAGAACAAGTTGAACTATTGATGGACGGAATTATCAAACGTCCCGCATTGATCTCTAAATTATTGAACCGCGAACTTGACCCTGAAATACTGACTATTGCCGAAGAAGTAGGGCTAAAAGTTTTTCCATGCCAATGGACCGATTTCAAAATGCAATGCTCGTGTCCCGACTGGGCTGTGCCTTGCAAACATTTAGCCGCGGTAATTTACATGGTAAGTCGAGAAATTGATAACAATCCTTTCCTTGTTTTCGAAATTCACAAAGTAAATTTGCTTGAAGAATTAAAAAAACGAGGAATTTTTATTGCCGACCAAAAGAAAACCGAGATTCCGTTGCTGTCTAATTTACTGAATGTAAGCAAAATAATTGATGCTGATTTTGATATCGAAAAAGTTTACACTCGAATAGATTTTTCTCAAATTCAAAACCTGTCAGAAGCATTAGTCCAAATACTGCCCGATTCGCCACCGTTTTATCCTGGAGCAAATTTCCGTGAAAAATATACAGTCCAATTTCTTCGAAATGCCCGAGAAACAAAACGCATTTTAGCTAAGAAATTAGATTTTGACTCTATTTTTCCATTACCTGCAAAATCGCCTGAGATAAATCACCATACAACTATCTCATTAGCAATTGATAGCAATAATAAAATGAAATTTAGTGGCGAAAATCACAACTTGAAAAGTTTGGAGCAACTGATTCCTGCAGTTTTCAGGATCAACCCCGACAGATTGCTCGATTATCAACCTTCAGTAGCTGCTTTTCATAAAGTATTATTTGCTTCTATCCATCTATTGGCAAACGGAATGGTGATTCCACAAATTGTTCAACTTGATAATAAGGAGTTTATCATTCGTTGGCTGCCGGCTTTAATTGATAATAAAGTTCGAATACTGACCGACAAACTTGCCAGTATACTACCTCCAGATTTATTATTGGTATCAAAAATTGTTCGGAAAATAGAACAACAATTACCAATTGAAAATCAAACTGTTGAGTTGCTTTCTCTGGTTATTTCCAGGTTTGTAGCTCATCTTTCAAAACCTGCTTATGGCGATTTGTACGAAGAATTATTTTTCAAAAACAAAGCCTGTTCTTTTAATGGAGTTGGCGAAAATGCCATTGGTGGCGGTATTAAAGTCTGGCTCGACCGCTACCACCTGACTACCGAAACCTTCAAACCAATAATTGCCATTACCGAACTTGAAAACGAACAGTTTGATGTACAAATAAGCATTGAAAATACTTCTGAAGTGGAAATGTTACCTATTTCGTTATTCAAAATTTTGAAAGAAAAACAATACGAAAAGCAACGTTACAAAATTTTACAAACACTTTCGTTACTGTCGCCTTTTATTCGTGGATTAGACAACCACATCAACCTTGGCGCTAATCAACCAATTATTTACGATACCAAGGAATTTGCACCTTTTTTAATGGAAATTCTTCCTGCAATTCGGTTATTGGATATTAAAATTATGCTGCCAAAAGCCTTACAAGAACTATTAAAACCCAAAGCATCAGTAAAACTTAGAAAAAATGAGGATACACAAGGATTTATTCGGTTGGAACAGTTGCTTTCTTTCGACTGGCAAGTAGCTATCGGCGATACAATTATTTCGCCTCAAGAATTTGAAAAAATGATGAAAAATGCATCACGTCTTTTTAAATTTAAAGAAAATTATATCTATGTAAGCGATGCCGATATTGAAAAATTGCATAAATTTTTTACCGACGATAAACCGCTAAACTCCTATCAATTACTTCAATCGGCATTGTCGGAAGAATACGAAGGGGCACCCATTTTGATGACAAACGAAGTGCAAGATTTAATCCGAGAACTTACTTCCAGTGAAGATATTCCGCTTCCCGAAGGTTTAAACGCTCAACTTCGTCCTTACCAACATCGTGGATATTCGTGGATGTACCGCAATAGCCGTATAGGTTTCGGAAGCATTTTGGCAGACGATATGGGACTAGGAAAAACCCTACAAGTGATTTCTATCTTGTTGAAATTTAAAGAAGAAAAAGCTATCGGCAATAAAAACAAAGCCTTGATAATTGTTCCGACCGGATTATTAACCAATTGGCAAGCCGAAATTCAGAAGTTTGCTCCTACAATTTCGTCGCATATTTTTCATGGTTCAAGTCGCGATTACAAACTTTTTGATGCCGATGTAATGCTCACTACCTATGGTGTTCTGCGAAGCGACACCGAATTACTGAAAAAGCAAAAATGGCAGGTAATGATTATAGACGAAGCGCAAAATATCAAAAATCACGATACAGCACAGGCAAAAGCAATAAAAAGTATTCCCGCAAATATTCGAATTGCCATGAGTGGTACACCCGTAGAAAACCGACTCACAGAGTTTTGGTCTATCATGGATTTTGCCAACAAAGGATATTTGGGGACTGTAAAATCGTTTAAAACCGATTATGCCGAACCAATTCAAGTATTTAATGATGAGCAAATTGTAGCAAAATTCCGTAAAATTACTTCGCCTTTTATGATGCGACGCATGAAGTCCGACAAAAGTATTATTTCCGATTTGCCCGACAAAGTGGAACAAAACCAATTTGCACTACTTAGCAAGCAACAGGCTGCACTTTACGAAAAAACCATGCTAGTGGCAATGGAAGAAATTGAAGGATTTGCTGATGATAAATCGTTGTTTAAAAGACAAGGATTGGTATTGCAAATGATTCTGGCACTGAAACAAATATGCAATCACCCAACTAATTTTCTGAAAAACGGAAAATATGACCCATTGCTTTCAGGTAAAACGGAATTGCTTTTCGAACTGCTCGATAGTATTGTAGAAAGTGGTGAAAAAGTACTGATATTCACACAATTCCGCGAAATGGGCGATTTGTTGGAGCGTTTTATTACAGAGCGTTTCGGCGAACGACCCATGTTCTATCATGGCGGAAGCAGTGTGAATCAACGAAATGATATGGTGGAAAGATTCCAACATAACCGTGCCGACAAAATTTTCATTCTCTCGCTCAAAGCAGCCGGAACAGGTCTAAATCTTACTGCTGCCTCACATGTGATTCATTACGACCTATGGTGGAATCCCGCGGTGGAGAATCAAGCTACCGACCGTGCTTACCGAATCGGACAAAAGAAAAACGTGATGGTTCACCGAATAATTACAAAAAATACCTTTGAAGAGCGTATTGACGAAATGATTCAAAATAAAAAACATCTTGCCAATATGACTGTGGCTACCGGCGAAAACTGGATTGGGAAATTGAGTAATAAAGAATTAAGAGAGATATTTGGATAACAATACATTCCAACATTTCACAATCTGTTGGATTCTAAAAAAAATGAGTTATTCTAAGGTTGTATAGCTCATCTTTTTTTCAATAAATAGTTATAGCTCTAACGTACAATATTATATTTTTAGTTATTGCTATAACGATTATGTAACTTTTAATGCCTGTATATCAATAATATAATCAATACATAAAACCAAATAACCAAAGTGGTATTTTATTGCCCCAGCCTATTTCTAAGTTATCGGCTGCCACAAAACTATTTTCAATATCCTTAATCTGGTCGAATGATTTGTTTTTACCACCAATTTCAAACGTATATTTTTCATCTACCAGAAAATCACCTTTTTTAGCAGCACTTATCTTGTGTCCTACTATCAACTGATTTACAAAAAAAGTTTCACGCATATTCCCTTCATCAACCCTATCGGAAGTCAACGTATATTGCAAATTAGTATTGTTCAGAAATATTTTATCCGGCTTGGTAAGCAGACTCATACCTTTGTTGGGAGGCAAAAGCATATTAATCAATTCTGCCTTATCCAAATACGAAAGATATTTTAGTGTTGACGCACGATTCAAATTCATTTCATGGCTAAGTCGTTCTATATTTGGCGTATATGGAACAAGCGAAGCAAGTATCATAAGTAATTTCTTGATACTGTACACGCCGTTATAATCAATTTTTTCGACAGAAGTTATGTCAGTTTCAATTACCACATTGACCACATTCATCAACTTCATATAATAATTTTTAAGACCTTCGCGGTAAAAAGGATAATAGCCATGTTCCAAATATGTTTTGAAAAGTGGCAGTATTTTTACTTTTGACGTAATATCAGAGGCAAAATTGCTGTGGTTTTTTAGCATTTCTTCCAATGAAATAGCTGGAATATTCATCACATTTTCCAATGCCAAAAACTCCCTGAACGAAAGCCCGTGCAATTCAAACTTCACAGCTCGGCGACTTAAGTCGACATCCGATTTATAGATTTCCAAAATAGACGAGCCTATAAACACAATGTGCAATTCAGGAAAATTGTCATAAATTGTTTTTAACTCATTAGCCCAATTGGGGTAACGGTGTATTTCGTCAATAAAAATATGTGTACCACCATAAGCACAAAAGTGGTCACAGAGCTCAGTCAGTGTGTTTTTAGAGAACCACAAATTATCCAGACTCACATAAAGTGCCTTGCTTTTATCCGGAAATGTTTCCTTGATGTGCAATAGCAGCAAAGTAGTTTTTCCGGCACCCCGTGTACCTACAATCCCAATCAATCGTTCGTTCCAATCAATTTCGGAATGTAAGTAACGAAGCAATGTATTCTTCTCTGTCTCTATCCGTTTGCGATAATATTTATAAAGTGTTTCCATAGTGTTGATTATTAAACACTACAAAAGTAATAATAGTTATTGCAATAACCAAATATATTAATAAATAGTTATTGCAATAACGATATATCGCCAATGAAAGAATTCATTAAGTGGAAAGAAAAATACCAATTAACAAGTCAGAGGGGCGATTATTGACAGAAATTTTGGAATTAATAAGGGGTATAAGGAATTAAAAAATGCTATTTACCGGATTTTCGTCTGTTATCTTCTCTGCAAAGCATTTGACAATTATCGGCACTTGTTTTTCCGCCTTCGTGCCAAGGAGTTGCATGGTCGGCTTCCATTTCGTTTAGTTCAAACTTCAATCCGCATTTTAAGCAAATTCCTTGTTGTCGCTCATAAGCTTCACGCTTTTGATTGTCGCTAAACGATCTGATATTTAGATATTTTTCTTTGCCTGTCAATATATATTCGTATATACCTTTTTTGTTCGTAATATCTTCGTCAAGCATCAATTTTGTGATTTCTTCTTCCAATTTTTGTGAGTCAAACTTTTGATTTTTAAACTCGTTGAACAAAAAACCCCATTGAATGCCTTTCATTTCTTTGCGATACTTGGGGAATGTGGCTTTTACCCAATTAATTACACTTTGAAAGTAAAGCCAAAGCTCATTAGCATTTGGTTCATGCTGATTTTTCGACATATATTCCTTAACGTTTCCCGACGAAATCCAATTAATGCCAGTTTCTAAATATTCTTGGCGGATAGCTGAACCGCTTAAATATTCGTCACCAATTTTTGGGCGACTGTTTTTGGAGAAATACCTTTTGGCATCCGACACCCACGAACCCGAATACACCGCATTTCGCAATTCTTGTTTGGTGAGTTCTGCTCCTGCAATGTTAATGGTTTCGAACCATTCTAATTTTTCGCTTGGTGCACCTGTGCAGAAGTAAACCATTAGCTTATAATCGTCCAAAATCTTCTTTTGCTTGTCCGATTGCAGATTATGAAAAGCCAATCCGTTTAACGAAAAATCGCCATTTACATATTGGCAAATAGAAATGGTACGCTGCTGACCGTCAATTACTTCGAAACCACCATCATCGCGCACAGCCCAATACATTACGTTTAATGGAAACTCTTTGGTCAAGGTTTCGATAACAGCATTACGTTGTTTATCGCCATACACAAACTCACGCTGATAAGGCGGACGAATATCCAACTTTCCACCATAACCAACTACGCCATTTTCGTTGTTGTCCTTGTAGCCTTCTGTCAACTCTCTAACTGTAATTTCTTTGAGTTCGATTTTCATAATCTTTTGTTTTTGATAATTATACGGGCGTAAATTTCCTTTTCATTTATACGGAAACGACTTACTTTACCAGTTAATTCTTCTACTAAAACTCTGTCAATTCCTAAAATTTCAAATTGATCTGGATTATATTTATCTAAAAATGTTATTGGTACACCCATTGACCCTGCATAATCGACAGGAATTTCTTTTGTCACATCTACGTTGATAGCATCGTAATTATCGTAAGTAGGATAAGCGTCAGGGTTATAATTTTTATAAAGTATAATATCTTCGTGTCTTTTATTCATATCTAAGTTAGTTAACCACAAACAATTGTTTGTAGAAACAATTCTATTTCCAGATTCATCAATTCGTGCCTCAGTACCATATAATTCGTAATGCTTTGGAACAATAAAACCTGAAATGCCTCTACCCATATTTACACCTAACCATGCTTTATTTTCTTTGATTAATTTGAATATTTCTTTGTAAGTAATCGCATTGATATTTCCTATAATTAGAAACTTTTTATTGTAATCTATTAATTGAGCAACATATTCACGGAATAATGAAAATGGAGGGTTGGTAACCACAATGTCGGCTTGTTTCAATAGTTCGATGCTCTCTGGGTTGCGAAAATCACCATCGTTTTTTAGATATTGAATGCCTATTTCTTGTGGGTCGGGCACTTTGTTTCCGTTTTTGTCGCCTGTGTATTCAAGGTAGATGGCTCGCTCGGATTTTTGCTCGCTGAATAAGTCCATATCCTGACTTTTGTAACAAGTGGTAATCAGTTTTTTAAGTCCTAAATACTCAAAATTATAGGAAAAATAATGGAAAAAATTGCTTATACGTGGGTCGTCGCAGTTGCAAAACACCACTTTGTCTTTGAAATGTTCTTTGTAATGCCTTAATTCTCTTTCAATATCAGTAAGTTGGGTGTAAAACTCATCTTTCTTTGCTGTGTTCGCTTTGTGTAGGTTTTCATTTTGCGCTTTTCTTGCCATGTTGTAGTTCGGATTTTATTCTGAACTACCGAACCTGTAAGACTTTTAACCACAAAAAAAGCGTGGACAAAATTCTTATCCACGCTCGAGGCCCTAGGAAGCCCACAAAGAAGAATAAGTCAAAAGTCCACGCCGGTTGGCATGAACATTTTGCTTATTGACTCTTCTTTGTTTCGCTTATTGAAATTTCCTAGGTTTCGAGCGTGCGAACAATAGCAGAATGCTATTTTAATATGTTGAAAATTGTTTTATTCGATAGTTTATTTGTTTAAATGTTTATTTTGTTTCCTTTTTTAATTTTTTCGGATTCATTCTATTGTCGAATATTGTAACGATATAGATTTTTTTTGAATCAAATTTATAATACAAAGTTGTCTGTTTGGTTACAACACAACGATAAAGATCTATTTTTATTTCCGACTTTTCAAAACTAAGAGGATAATTCTGAATCTGCTGAATCGAATTATCTAATTTCTGAATGAAATTTTGTTTTACTCTATCTGACCATTTAACTTCGAGATAATTAAGTAAATTTTCAAGTTTTAAGGCTGCGGTTCTTGAAAGTACTATTTCTCTCATTTCCGATGCTTTTTCATTACACTTTGATACTCAACCGTATCTTCGCTAACTATTTCGGATAATCCTTTCTCAATATCGGCTTTTTGTTCATAAGTAAGATCGTCCCAGTAATCTGCATGTTTTGCTTGCACAAATATTGACTTTACCGATTCGAGTATAGTAGGATTGTCGGTTTCGAGTATCAATTTTGCTAAACTTTTTTTTTGTGCTTGAATATTCATATACTTGAAATTTTAAATTCACTTTACAATAGTTTAAACTTGGTATCACTAACAATAGCTAGCATGCTATTTTAAAAATGTTGAGAATTGTTTTATTTTATAGTTGTCTTGTTTTTATTTAATTTCTATTCCTGTTCTTTGTATCTCATAAGCAAAAGGATTTGAATCAATAAAATCCTTTTCACTGATAGGATGTGGTTCAATTCGTAAATCAACTTTTCTTCTTATTCTCATCAATTGCATTTGAGTCTCAAAAAAGTCGGTCATATTGCCCAATACAATGGCAATATCAATATCACTTTCTTCCCGTTCATTGCCTTTTGCATACGAACCAAAAAGAAATGCCTTTTTCACCTTCAAATTTGCAGGAATCAGGTTTGCAAATCGTTCGGCTGTTTCTATAATTGATTGATTAACCATAATCGTAATGTTTCAATATTTTTTATCCAATCTGTCGTAAATTCTAACGTACAACGATTTCTAAATTCTTGTTTATAATTATCGTAGCGGGTATTCAAATTGAATGTTGAGATTTCGTCAAACCATTCTTCTTGTTCTTCGGTAAGAACGAGTCCTGTCTTTTGTGTTAAACGCAATAAATCATGTGTGAAAAGTGGGTGTTTCTTATGTTTTTTCACATAATGTGCTTTGAGCAGTTTCTCAATAACCAAATGACCCAGAAACAATGCCCAATTATAATCTTTGGACTGCATCAAATGTTGCATAGTTTCATAATTTTGGTTGGATGATTCCTTCCAAAACTGAACAATTTTCTCCGAATTGTCAATTTTTTCGTTCATAATAAAAATATGCTGTTAGTTAAATTTCTCAGGTTTCGGCATTACGAACAATAGCAGAATGTTATTTAAATATTATGTTGAAAATTTTTAATGTCTATATTTTTTATTTTGTTTTTGCAAAGATAAATTTTATTTATGTGGTGGGCAATAGCCCAATAAATTAACTTAAAGTCTACTGTAAATTCCTTGTTAACTTCAATATATGCAGGTTATCAGTATTTATAATTTCCATCGAACAGGTTTAAAAAACGATAGGTAAGTAATTGGCAAAATATAATGTACCATTTAAAAAGATTTTTTTGAACGCAAAGATGCAAAGACACAAAGTCGCAACGAATATAAATTATTGTAAATCAAGTATTTTTTAGCGTCTTTGCGACTCCCGCCTTGCGGGACAAGTTTAGCGACTTAGCGTTCAAAATACGACATTATATTAGCACACTTACTTATTACTTCTTCCCTTTTTCAAAGCACTTGTCAAAAAACAAAAGCTGATATTGAATGGAATTTGTCCAATACTCCCAGTTATGTGCTCCGGGGCGTACAATAAAATCATGATCGATATTCAAAACCATTAATCGTCGGTGCAATGCGGCATTAATCTGATAGAAAAAATCGGAAACGCCACAATCGATAATTACATTTAATTCATTGTTTTTCAGCGTTTCAACCATATTTATAACCGAACGATTGTCCCATTCTTCGGGATGAGATTCGTAAGTACCAAGTCTTTTTGCCAAATCATATTTTTTGGTCGAAAACCGCAAATCGACTCCACCACTCATACTTCCTGCCTGAGCAAACAAATTTTTATTCCTAATGGCTAAATACAAAGCGCCATGTCCACCCATACTCAAACCGGTAATGGCACGTGCAGAACGATCGTGTATTGTAGAATAATGTCCATCCACCCACGAAAGTAAATCTTTTGTAATGTATGTTTCGTACTGAGATGTTGAATCGATTGGACTGTCGAAATACCAACTGCTGTAACCACCATCGGGACAAACCAAAATTAATTGATGTTCGGTAGCTAAAACTTTAATAGATGGAACGGTTTTAATCCATTTTGCATAATTATCGCTGTAACCATGAAGTAAATACACCACCGGATAATGTTTCTTAACTGTATAATTTTCTGGTAAAATAACTACGCTTTTCACCTCTTTGTGCATTTTAGGAGAAAAAACAGAAATAGTATCTACCTGATTTTTTGAAAAAGTGAACTGACAAATTAAAATGGCAAGTAGTAGAAAATGAAAACGTTTCATAAAAAATTGTTTTATTATATGACTTATTATCTGATGGTTATAATAAATAAAAGTTTTCGCTGTAATGAATCACTTCGCGAATTACAAAAGTAGTGATATAATTTTGAAAACAGAAATACCTATAACCCTTTCGAAACACAAGCTTGTACTGTAACGGAAAAAATTATACCTTTGCCATAAAAATACAATTTTCTAATAATTATTGCATATTCATAAATCAAAAATACAATCTCTTATGTTTAAATCAAATCAGTATTTCGATGGGAAAGTAGTTTCCATAGGATTGGAATCGGTAGAGGGAAGAGCCACAGTAGGCGTTATGTAAGCAGGCGAATATGAATTTGGAACAGGATCGATAGAAATAATGACAGTTATTTCGGGACAACTTACAATTCAACAACCTGGCGAAAAGGATTGGAAAACATATAAAAAATTTGAAAGTTTTGTAGTAGATAAGGATGTGAAATTCAAAGTGAAATGCACGGAAGATACACCTTATATGTGTTTGTATAAGTAATAATGGTTATTCGTCAAAAAGCTTGTCCCAAAATGGAACAAGCGTTTTTTTTATTTTCTTACTACCAACTTCTTACTTCAAACTACCAACTATCTAAATCCAATAATCTCACGAACTTCCTGAATGCATTTTGCTGCGCTTTCCTGAGCTTTCTCCTTGCCCATGCGTGCAACCTTCGAAAGATAAGCTTCGTCGCTTGAGATGGCAATAATCCGTTCCCTGAAAGGTGCTGTGAACAGAATCATATCCTCGGCTAATTGTTTTTTCATATCTCCATAGCGAATTTGACAGGAATTGTACTGCTCTTCAAAAAAACTGAGAGTTTCATTGGTAGAAACCACTTTCATTAACTGAAATATATTCTGAATTGGTTCCGATTTGGGTTGATTGGGTACTGTTGGTCCGGCATCAGTTACAGCTTTCATCACTTTTTTACGGATGGCTTCAGGTTCATCGGCTAAATAAATTGCATTTCCTTCGCCTTCCGATTTTCCCATCTTTCCGCTACCATTCAGTCCGGGAATTTTTATTAATTCCTGACCAAAATTAAATGCTTTTGGTTCGGGAAAATAGTCGACATTATACATTCTGTTAAAGCGATTTCCAAACGTTCGTGTAATTTCCAAATGTTGTTCCTGGTCTTTGCCAACAGGCACTTTTGTGGCATGGTGTATCAAAATATCGGCTGCCATTAGTGTTGGATATGTCAACAATCCGGCATTTACGTTTTGCGGCTGCTGACGAATTTTATCTTTAAACGAAGTACAACGCTCCAATTCTCCAATATAAGCATTCATATTCAGATAAAGGTACAATTCAGCCACTTCGGGCACATCACTTTGAACATAAATTGTTGCTTTTTCGGGGTCAATTCCTGCAGCTAAATATTCGACCAAAATCTGACGAACATTGCCATACAAGTCTATTGGTGTTGGGTGTGTTGTAAGTGAATGATAATCGGCAATAAAAAAAAAGCAATTTTGCTCATTTTGCATATTGATAAAATTGCGTAAGGCACCAAAATAATTTCCCAAATGAAGGCTTCCTGTAGGACGAATACCACTAACTACTGTTTCCATAAATATAATGAAGCCCTCTAAATCCCCCAAGAGGGACTTCAAGAACTAATTCTTTTTTAATTTAAGATAATAATACCATTTATATGTCCCCCTTGTGTGATTTACGGGGCTTGATTAGGGGTAGTTTTTATTCTATCGGAATACTCCGTCTAATCTTTTGATCTAAAGATGTTAGCGTTTCTGTTGTTGCTACGCCTGGTATTTCCTGAATGCGGGTATTGAGTAATTCCATAAGGTGCTCTTCATTCTTTGCAAATAGCTTAATCAGAATAGTATAATTACCCAAAGTATATTGCGATTCTACAATTTCAGGAATTTTCTCTAATTCTAATACTACTTCTTTGTACATTGAACCACGTTCAAGTGTTATTCCAATGTAAACACACATTTGAAATCCTAACATTTTTGGATTAACCGTGTAGCCCGAACCGGTAATAACATCAATATCTATCAATCGCTGAACACGTTGGTGAATGGCAGCACGAGAAACACCACATTCTTCGGCAACATCTTTGAAAGGCATCCTGGCATTTTTGGTAATAATTTGCAAAATTTTTCGGTCTAATTGATCAACTTTTTCCATGGCTGTAGTGTGTAAATAAAATTAAAAAAAACAAATGCTCAAAAATAAAAAAAAATAGAATTTAAAATTGTAAATTATAAGTTATTTGAAATTAACTTAACTATTTCTTTAAAATCTATCCCGTATCTGAAGAAAAAAATAGTAGCATTTGGGTAGCAAAAGTATATAAAATAAATGAAAAATAATGATATTAGCGAAATAAACTTGAAGAAAATGAATAAATGATATAAATATTGCTATTAATACTATCGTTTTGATATAAAAAAGCCAAAGTAAATGTTACTTCGGCTTTTTTGTGATTCAATAAGAAAACTATCGTCCATGTTGTTGCATTTGCTCTACACTCATTTTTGGAGCAGGAACAGATTTCTCTATTGAAAGCAATTCAACTTCAAAAATCAACATTGAAAATGGTTGAATTTTACCTTGAGCAGCTCCGCCATAAGCCAGTTGTTGAGGTATATACAATTTGAATTTAGAACCTACTGGCATTAATTTTAATGCTTCAGTCCATCCTTTTATTACTTGATTCACAGGAAAAACAACTGGATCTTTACGTTCAACAGAACTGTCGAAAACAGTTCCATCCATCAATGTTCCATGATAATTAACTTTCACTTTGCTTGTATCAGATGGAAGTAAACCGGTACCTTTTTTTATAATTTCATATTGTAATCCACTGGAAGTTGTAATAACTCCAGGTTTTTTTGCATTTTCGGTTAAGAACTTTTCACCTGCAATTTTATTAGGACCAAATTGAGATTCCATTTTTCTTGCCTGAAGTGCTTGCATAGTTTTTTGCAAATATTCCTGAGCATCTTGTGGAGCCATTTGAATTTTTGAACCTTTCAAACCATTCACTAAGCCTTGTTTGATTAATTTGATATCAACTTTTAAACTTGAATCTCCCATTAATCCTGATTTTGTTTGTTCTTTTAAAGATGAACCGATTTTAGTTCCTAAGTCAGCTAATTCGGCATTTTCTTTTATCACTTCTCCTTTCATTCCCTCTTTCATTCCGTCAAGTAAAGATGCAATTTTTTGGTTGGCAGAATCACCTTTAATATAATAGTCCTTAATACCTGCACCATTAGCCAATCCTAAAGCATAGTTTAAACTGTCAATTTGGGTCTTTAATGTCGGTAATTTTGCTTTGTTTTTATCGCACGATGTAAATGTAAATGCAGCCACAATAGCTACCGCGATGAATATATTCAGTTTTTTCATTTTTCTGTATATTTTAAATTTGTTGTTAATTATTTAGCTTGTTGTGGTTCTTCCTGTGGAGCAGATTGTTGCGGTGATTCTTGCGGTGTAGACATTTGAGGTTGTGACCCCATTTTCTTTGTTTGAATTTCCATCATAGTTTTTTGAATGTACTCTTGTGCTACTTTTGCTGACATTCCTTCTTCAAAACCATTTAATGCATTCACAAGTCCTTGTTTTACCAATTCGTTATTAAAAGCAAGTGTAGAGTCACCCATCAAACCTTTGGCTTTTTGCTGTTTAAATGAATTTCCAATTTGAACTCCCAATTTGTACATTTCACCTTTGCTTACATCTTGTTTGTAAGCTTGATCCAATGCCTTCATCAATGCAATGATAGGTTTGCTAGACGAATCGGTTTTCATGTAATAGTTTTTTATACCATCACCATTGGCTAAACCAAGTGCATAGTTTAAACTGTCGTTTTGTGTTTTTAAAGTTGCAGTTTGTGCTTCGTACTTGTTGCACGAAGTAAGCAAGAAAATGGCAACCATGGCTACCAACGATAAAATACTTTGTTTTTTCATTTTGATTTATATTTTATAAATTTTGTTGTTTAAATAATTTATTTTTTCTTAATTGGAGCTTTTGTAGATTTTACTCCGGTATTCGATTTTGGTTGTTTAACTGCTTTAACTTCAGTAGCAGGTTTTACAACACTTAAAATTGGTGTTTGTATCACTGGTTTGATATCGAACAATTCAACTTCGAAAATCAATGTTGCAAAACCCGGAATTGCACCATTTCCAGCTCCTTTTTCTCCATAGGCAAGGTTATAAGGAACAAAAAATTTGTATTTAGAACCAAGTGACATTAGTTGCACGCCCTCTGTCCAACCAGGTATTACTTGATTTAAAGGGAAAGTGATTGGTTCACCACGATCAACTGAACTATCGAACTTAGTTCCATCTATCAAAGTACCTACATAATGCACTTTTACCGAATCGGTTGCTTGTGGTTTTGTACCTTCTGTAGCTTTCAAAACCTGATATTGTAAACCACTGGCTGTAGTTTGAACACCCTCTTTTGTTTTGTTAGCTTCTAAAAATTTAGCACCATCGGCTTTTTTTACTTCATTATCTTTAGATACTGCTTGCGAAATGAAATTTTTGAAATATTCATTTGCAAATGCAACAGTCATTAAGGCAGAATCACCCTTCATGGCGGTTGTAAATCCCTTTATTATTAAATCGATATTAGATTTACCACCTGGAATAGCTATGATGTTTTTGGCAAAATCAGTTCCAACATTTATTCCCAATGCGTAACTCATAGAGTCAACACCATTAGAAAAAACTGACACTGGAACTTGTACTGTAACTTCATTTGGTTTTATTTTTTTTGCTTCAACTGAAACAAAAACAAGGCTTAATGCTGTGAAAATAATAATCGTTTTTTTCATTTTTTTACTTTTGAGTTTTATATATTTTACTATGTTTATATTTTTCTAATTACTTACTACTTTCTGCTATACTATATCTAACAATTCAACTTCAAAAATGAGCGTTGCATGAGGAGCAATAGCTTTTCCGGCTCCTTGTGCACCATAAGCCAAATTGGAAGGAATAAATAATTTCCATTTTGAACCAACCGGCATTAATTGGAGAGCTTCGACCCAACCACTGATTACTTGAGTTACACCAAATGTAGCAGGTTCGCCACGACGAACAGAACTATCAAAAACGTTTCCATCAATAGTTGTTCCATGATAATGTACCTTTACTGAATCCTTTGCAGTAGGAATTGCTCCTGTTCCTGCTGTCATTATTTCATATTGTAATCCACTTGCCAAAGTAACTACTTTACTACGTGTTGCATTGGTTTCTAAAAATGTTTTTCCTTCGCCTTGTCCTTTTTCGCTCATTTTTTTTTGTAATGTTTCAAAAAACACATTTAATTCACTTTGAGCTTCATCATAGCTCATTTCTGGTTTGTTTTTTTCAAGTATATCTTGTATTCCTTTCGAAATTTGCATGTAATCAAGGGTTTTAACACCACTTTCCAACAGATTATTTCCTAAACTTAATCCCAATGCGTAACTTACTTTTTTCATTTCTGACAATTTAAAAACAACTTCTGCTCCTTATATTGGAACTAAGTTAGTTTTATTTATTTAAGATTTATTTTATTTTGGAATATTCAAACTCCTGATTTATATGCGATTTGAATTAGTCCGCAGTCAAAAATCCCCTTTTGGGGTTTGGGGTAAAAAAAACGCTGCAAAGATAGTGATTTGTTGGATAATAGCATGTTAATAATTCAAAATTATCGAGATGAAACAACAATAGGGAGCTTAACTTGTTTTCTATCTCCGTTATTTGGATTAAACATCTCAAAATAAAGCACATAAATTCCGACATTTGCATTCTTTCCACTTTCGGTTTTCCCATCCCAAGTCAAAAAACCTTCATTTGAAAGCAAAAAATCGGATGCAATTTGTAAAACTTTAACCCCAACAGCATTTAAAATAATGATATTGGCAACATATCCATTGGTATTTGTCTTATACCGAATAAAACAAACGTCATCAACACCATCGTTGTCAGGCGAAAAAGCTTCGGGATCAATCCAAACTGTTTTTTCAGTGCTTCCTGATAGAAGTTCTCTATATTGTGAATTTTTATAACCGGGCGTTCCGTATTTTGTTTCTGAGGATGCAGAATGCCATGAAGTTACATCTTGTGTTGGTAAATTGGGATTAATTCTTTCGAGCGATACTCCTTTTGGATTCTTAACTAAAGCATGATGCCACTTTATATTATAGGTCAGTTCATCGTAGATTGTATCTTTTGCTGCATTGGTCAGTACCAAAGTTGAACTTTCGTTGTTGAGTGTGTTCCAATCAGTTGTAATAATATTGCTTTCAGCCGGACAAGAATGATAATTCCGAACAGTTACAGCATCAGTACAAACTGCTAAATATGACTTTGGTAATAATGTAGCGTGTGGTGGAATTGTATTTCCAGTATTTAGAGTTCCATCTGTTTTTCGGGTTGTAAATACTAAACCCGAGACATTTAAAACTTTATCAGAATTATTATAAATTTCAAGGTACTCTTGAGAATTCAGAGGATTTTCAAACATTACTTCATTAAAAATCAAATCTCCAATAGCAATTTGTTCATATATTCCAATCGTTTTTTGGGTTATTTCAATTGGATTTCCAGCCAAATCAGTTAATCCTGAAGTCGTTAATTTATAAATAATGCCTCTTTCAAAAGGTTTTTCAAATATAAGTTCAACAGAACTTTTGTCATTTGAACTAATTTGTGAAATGGGATTTCCTATTCCGTTATCAACAGTAAAAGTGGTATTTGCAAAATTCATAGCTTCTGAAAATCCTAATTTTAATTTATTAGGCAGCTCCAAACTAAATAATGTCCAAATTGGAGCAATTGTATCCAATGCTTTATCGCCGGTTACTTTAATATCATCGAAAAAGAAGTCTGAACCTGTTGTTTTAGTATTTGTGTATTTCATACCAAAATATGAACAGCCTTTAATTATCGTATTTTGTATTTTCCCAACTAAAACAAAATCGTTATCAGTAGGTAATTTTGTAAATAACTCAAAGTTTCCTTGTCCTTTTCTTGTAACCTTAATCCTTAATTCTACTATATTAATATTCGTTCTATCATTAATTCCATTTATAATTCTCGTTTTTTTAGTTCCTTCCTGAATAAACAACGAAATTTCATCCGGCGATCCTCCAATCTGGACAAAATAACCGTTACAACCTGCAGACATTTCTGATTTATCAGAAACTATATAAACAGATGCATTGTTATTGGATGAAGGATTTAGATTTAATTTTACCCAGCATTCCCATGTAGCATTTTCAAAAGCTTCTGAAGGTGTAAACAAGAAGGAAGTATCCGCAGCAATTGCTTTCGATTGAAGTTGGAAAGTGTTGTTAATCTGAAAGTTAGAAATATCACCTGACCAGACAGGATTAACTGTAAAATTGCCATCGGAAAAGTCATCAATGACTTGACTGATAGAAAATATTGGCAAAAAAACCAAACAAAGTAAGCTTAATTTTTTCATAGTGTTTGATAATTCTATTGAAATGAATTACTTTTGCAGCGAAAATACACCTTGACTCCTAAGTGTGGAGTTTTTTGGACGTACAAAGATAATAAAAAAATAAAAAAGTACTAAAAAATATAATCTTTCCATATCTAATTATCATTTGTTAAGTATGGAATCAAATAATTTAACAAACAATGAAAGTAGCAATTGTAGGTACTAGTGGTGCCGTAGGACAAGAATTTATGCGTGTGCTTGCTGAGCGCAATTTCCCGTTGACCGAATTAATACTTTTTGGTTCATCCCGCAGTGCAGGCAGTGTTTATGATTTTAAAGGTGAAAAACTCATCGTAAAAGAGCTTAAACATGGTGAAGATTTTAATGGAATCGATATCGCATTTACTTCTGCCGGAGCAAGTATTTCAAAAGAATTTGCCGAAGATATTACCAAATTTGGAGCTATAATGATTGACAACTCCAGTGCATTCCGTATGGAAAACGATATTCCACTGGTGGTTCCTGAAGTGAATGCAATAGATGCAAAAAATCGTCCACGCGGTATTATTGCTAACCCAAATTGTACAACCATTCAAATGGTTGTAGCATTGAAAGCATTGGAAAATATTTCGCACATCAAACGTGTACACGTTGCAACTTATCAGGCAGCAAGTGGAGCCGGAGCAGCAGCTATGGATGAGCTGGATTTACAATATAAACAGGTGTTGGCTGGTAAAGAAGTTACAGTTTGCAAATTTGCTTACCAATTGGCTTACAACCTTATTCCGCAAGTGGATGTTTTTACCGACAATGGTTATACCAAAGAGGAAATGAAAATGTATCACGAAACACGAAAAATCATGCATTCGGATGTAGAAGTTAGCGCAATGTGTGTGCGTGTTCCTGCATTGCGAGCTCATTCCGAAAGTGTGTGGGTTGAAACTGAAAAACCGATTAGCATAGAAGAAGCTCGTTTAGCTTTTGCAACTGCTCCTGGAGTTGTATTAATGGACAATCCAGCTGCAAAAGAATATCCAATGCCATTGTTTCTGGCAGGAAAAGATCCAGTTCACGTAGGTCGTATCCGCAAAGATATTTCAAATCCAAACGGAATTACTTTTTGGTGCGTAAGCGACCAAATAAAAAAAGGCGCTGCTCTAAACGCTGTTCAGATTGCCGAATACTTGATTGCCGAAGGAGATATTAAGTAATTGGTTATTAAATAACTTCGATAATTGATAATTAACCCCTGTTTTCGAATAATTCGAAAACAGGGGTTGATTATTTCAGAACATATTACGAATAAGTCTTTACATTTTTATAACTTTGCAACCCAAAACCTTAAGCATAAAGTAAATATTAAGTAAGTGTGCTAATATAATGTCGTATTTTGAACGCTAAGTCGCTAAGTAGCAAAGACGCTAAAAAATACTTGATTTACAATAATTTATATTCGTTGCGACTTTGTGTCTTTGCATCTTTGCGTTCAAAAAAATCTTTTTAAATGGTACATTATATTTTGTCAATTACTTATTAAGACTAGGTTTGCATAATTTTAAATTGTAAATTAGTAGTATTGCGCTAACTTTTAACTTTAACTTATAAGTACTTGTAAAAC
>JACDZH010000011.1 GCA_013426815.1 Paludibacter sp. | reverse complement strand
ACAAATGTAAACTTTTTTCTTTAGGTACAACACCCGATACTCATTAAAATTTATTATTTTTCAACTGTTCTTTATTCCTCTGATGTTTTTTCTATTTCCTTTTGAGCATTGTAATTCAAATAGTTGATTACTTTTACGTGTGAAAGTGTTCGGAAATTCACTGCCAGTTTCACTTTTATATTGAAGTAAGCTTCGCTTTCCTTGATATGAAAATCTTCAATAAGTCCAACCGGTATGCCTTCGGGGAATGCACTGGTTAATCCGCTGGTAATTAATGTATCTCCCAAAGATAATTGAACATGACGGGCAATGTCGGTTAAGTTGGCATACCGATAATCTTCGCCTGTCCAAAGCAGTGGACCGCTGTAATTGTTACGTTTGAATTTACAACTAATTTGAATTTTTGGATTCAGAATTGGAATCACCACCGTAAATCGATCAGAAACCGTTTTTACAATTCCAACAACACCTTCGTCGCTAATAACGCCCATGTCGGTTTTTATGCCATCCAATGCCCCTTTATTCAGCGTAATGTAGTTTTGTAATTTATTGGTGGAACAATTTATAACTTTTGCCGAAATAAACTTATATTCCATTTCGGGTGGTATGCGAAAGCGAATGGAATCAGTTGCCTGAGGTTTAAACGTATATAACTTGTTTTGCAGGTCGAGAATTTGGTTTTTAAGCGCGGTATTTTCTTCCGACAGATTGTCGTTTGCAGCTCTTAACTTGAAGAATTCTATGACTGAATTACTCCATTCGTACATATTCGAAACCATGTAATTACTCGAAGAAAGAAACACACTTTTTTGATACGCCTGATTTTTTACAATCATGGAGAAGGAAATTATTTCTAAAAATAGAAATAAAAACACTACACTGTATTGTATCAAAAAATTGATAAGGTTCTTCATGATGGATCAAATCTGAGCGGGAAAAAACGTATTTAAAATTGGAAGTATGGCAAATGTTTTTAAGTCAGAATCTTATTTCCATGTTTCGAAATAAATTGCCGGCACCTACTTAAAAAACAATTTACAGGCAAACACACTTTTGTATATTTGCCTGTAAATGAACATGTTTATTTATCTTATTAAGAACGAAAATTTATCCACATTTTTCAATGCAATACCTGTTCCACGTGCCACAGCGCGCAAAGGATCTTCGGCAATATGGAATTGAATATTCAATTTATCGGTCAAACGTTTATCCAGTCCGCGAAGCAATGCACCACCACCAGCCAAATAAATACCTCCTTTAACAATATCGGCATACAATTCGGGAGGTGTTTGTTCCAGCGCACTCAGGATGGCTGATTCAATTTTGGAAATTGATTTTTCAAGACAATGTGCAATTTCCTGGTACGAAACCGGTACCTGCATAGGTAAAGCAGTCATACGGTTTGGACCGTGAACAATAAAATCTTCGGGTGCATCTTCCAGATCGGTTAATGCAGCACCCACATTAATTTTAATCAATTCGGCTGTTCGTTCACCGACCTTGATATTGTGCATACGACCCATATATTCAACGATATCCAAGGTTAAATCATCACCTGCAATACGAATGGATTTATTGGAAACGATACCACCAAGCGAAATTACGGCGATTTCTGTTGTTCCACCACCGATATCAACAATCATACATCCGTTGGGAGCTTCCACGTCGATACCAATACCGATAGCGGCTGCCATTGGTTCATAAATCATATATACTTCACGTCCGCCGGCATGTTCCGATGAGTCACGTACCGCACGAATTTCAACTTCTGTACTACCCGATGGAATACATACCACCATTTTAAGTGAAGGTGAGAAAAGATGATTTTTTGTTGGAATCATTTTTATCATGCCACGAATCATTAATTCAGCAGCATAAAAGTCAGCAATTACACCATCGCGCAATGGGCGAACTGTACGAATTCCTTCGTTTTCTTTTCCCTGCATTTGTCGTGCTTTTTCGCCAATTGCAATTAACTTATCGGTGCGTTTATCAAGGGCAACTACAGATGGTTCGTCTACTACAATCTTATCATTGTGAATGATAATGGTATTGGCGGTACCCAAGTCGATGGCAATTTCTTGCGTAAATGAAAATAGTCCCATTTTTTATTATTATTCGTTTAGTGTTTTGAGTTTAACGTTTCCTGTTTATTGTTTTTTGTCTTTATGTCCCCATTCTGTTGATTTAGTGGGCTTTAATGTTTAAAATGACGGAAACCTGTAGTTACCATTGCCACTCCGTTTTGGTTGCAAGTGTTAATCGAATCCTGATCTTTTATGGATCCTCCGGGTTGAATTATTGCCGATATTCCAGTCTCAGAAGCAATTTGGATGCAATCGGGGAATGGAAAAAAGGCATCCGAAGCCATTACTGCTCCATTCAAATCAATTTTAAATGAATCGGCTTTATCAATGGCATGTGTCAGTGCATCAATGCGCGATGTTTGACCAACTCCACTGGCACACAATTGTTTGTTTTTTGCCAATACAATAGAATTTGATTTAGAGTGTTTCACAATTTTATTCGCAAAAAGTAAATCTTCAATCTCATCTGTTGTTGGTGCTTTTTCGGTCACCACTTTCAAATCGTCAATGGTTTCGGTTTTAATATCTTTGTCCTGCATCAAAATACCATTCAAGAGCGAACGGAATTGTTTACCTTTTGTTTTTGCTTCTTTTAAAATCAGAATAATGCGGTTTTTCTTTTGAGCAAGTATTTCAATTGCTTCCAAATCGTAATCGGGAGCAATTACCACTTCGAAGAAAATTTTGTTCATCTCCAATGCTGTTTCTTTATCGATAATGGCGTTGGTAATCAATACTCCACCAAAAGCCGAAATCGGATCGGCAGCCAAAGCAGCATTCCAGGCTTCAACCAAAACGGGGCGGGAAGCAATACCGCATGCATTGTTATGTTTGAGAATGGCAAAAGTAATATCATCGAAATCGTTAATCAAATTCACGGCAGCATCAATGTCGAGCAGGTTGTTATACGAAATTTCTTTGCCTTGCAATTGTTCGAACATATCGTCGAATTTGCCGAAGAAAACACCTCTTTGGTGTGGATTTTCACCATAACGAAGCACTTTGGCATCGTTGGCACTCTGGCGGAAAGCACTTTCTTCTTCACCATCGAAATAATTGAAAATTGCAGCATCGTAGTGCGACGAAACAGCAAAAGCCTCTTTGGCAAACCAGCGACGTTCTTCGATGGACGATTCGGCACCGTTTGCAGTTATCATTTCCAACAATGGTTCATATTGGTCTTGCGAAGCCACAATCACCACATCGTTGTAGTTTTTGGCAGCAGCACGAATAAGTGAAATGCCGCCGATATCAATTTTTTCGATGGTGGTGGCTTCGTCGGCACCGGCAGCTACAGTTGCTTCGAAAGGATATAAATCGACAATAACTAAATCAATTTCGGGAATTTCGTATTCAGCAATTTGGGCTTTGTCTAATTCCAAGTCGCGACGGGTAAGAATACCGCCAAAAATTTTAGGATGAAGCGTTTTTACTCTTCCACCCAATATGGAGGGATAGCCGGTGAGGTCTTCAACTGCTTGGCAAGGAATATCAAGTGATTCGATAAAAGATTGAGTTCCGCCGGTTGAGATAAATTCTATCCCTTCGGCATGAAGTTTTTGTATGATGATATCTAGATTATCTTTATGATATACAGATACTAAGGCTCTTTTTATTTGTTTCTTTTCCATTTTCCGTTTCACGTTTATTTACGGGATGCAAAAATACAAAAAAATACTTGTTTTATCAACATAAAAACGGATTGATTTTGAGACACAAGCAATTTTATAAAGATAAAACAAAAATAGACATAATAGTTACTTTTCGTAGGTGAAAATTGCCATGTTTTTGACTGAAAATATATGTTTCAATCCCCGGAAATACTTTTTTTATGGTGATTTTGACGAGTTGTAAAAAATCAGGTGTTAAATCTGCCTTTTATAATGTTGAGCAAATAATGGAGTAAAGGTTCATCAATAATCTTTCATTCAGATTCAAAAAATACGAATTAATCAAACTGCATTCTTAAAATTTGATTCATATTATCTCATTTCAATAAACACTCTTTTTCTTAAATCGCATTGCCCAAAAACTGCCATTTTTCACTATTTTTTCACCCCAAAAATGGCTTGTCCAGATATTTCTATTTTTAACAATGTTAATCAGCTAATATACAGATAGTTGAAAAATGCCTTGTCCAGTTTTTTTTTTGACTAAAATTTGGATGCTAGAAATTCAATGCCTAACTTAGCACCATAAAAAGGGGTTATTTTTGCTTTCGGCAGTAATACCATAATTTTATTGCAAACTGACATTGACTGCAATCAAAAAAAACTACTGATATGGATTCAAGTTAAATCTAAAAAAAATTTAGCACTCGAAGAAAGTAAAGGGCTAAAATTGCAGGAGAAATGTTTAAGGCTATATCTCTCAAAACAGAATTTTTATGTTAAGTCTATTTTTTCAAAACAATACAATATTTACAATAGAATACTTCCATATTTATACAAAATCGAAGTATTCACAAAAATAAAAAATTATGAGAACAAAAATAAAATTTTACGCTATTTTTTTAATTGTATCTTCAGTTTGTGCAAATGCACAATTAAAAGTTAGAACCGATGGTTCGGTATGGCAAGGTTATTCAGGATATTCAAATTTATGGTTAGGAACTTATCCCAATGGTGGTATTAATAATGGACAATGGGGTATTGAAGTATGGAATGGTGCATTAAATATTTGGAAACCATGGCCAAGCCCCAATGCAGGGAACTACCATTTATATATTGCCGAAAATGGAAATGTTGGAATAGGAAAGGTTCCATCTGCTTCTGCCAAATTGGATGTTAATGGTTCAATTGCAATTTATGGCGCTGTAATGCTATCATCTGACGAAAGATTGAAAAAAGACATAACTCCATTAACTGGTAAAACAATAAACTTATACAAGTTAAATGCAAAATCATACAAAAAACACCAACCAGATGATGAATTATCAATGCCTGAACAAAGGGATGAACATGGAAACTTAAGACCAGGTAAAATTTCAAAATCCGATAAGAAAATGCGGAAAACGCAAAAGGAAACAACCGAATACGGTTTTCTGGCACAAGAGTTAAAAGAAATATATCCCGATTTAGTCAGTCAAGATACTTTGGGTTACTATTTAGTAGATTATATTGGGTTAATTCCTATTATGGTAGAATCACTCAAAGAACAAAAAGCGCAAATTGATGCACTTTCAGCGCTTGTTAACAAGTCAAGCTCTGGTCCAAAAAAAGTTGGCGCAAGTAATACAACCGACATTACAGAAACAGATGCACTCACCTACCCTGTACTTGAGCAAAATATACCCAACCCATTTACAGCCAACACACAAATAAACTATTACCTGCCTACAACTACAAATGCAGCAGCTATATATGTGTATGATATGAATGGTATTCAATTAAAAAGTTATTCAGTTTCCGAAATGGGAAAAGGGAATATTACTATTCAAGGATCGGAATTTAATGCCGGCATGTATTTATATACACTGATAGCCGATGGTAAAGTGTTGGATACCAAACGTATGATATTAACTAAATAAATTTAAGGTTATGAAAACTAAACTATTTATTATTGCAATCATCGTGTTACTTTGTGGACAAAACTTTCTGTATAGTCAAGAATGTTGGCAGTATTTAGACGGACTAAGTGATCAATACCTTTGGAAAGTGTATGCACAAAGTCCCGATACTGTTTACATAACCGGAGCAAGCAGTAAGTACAACGGACAAGGAATGATTGCAAAATCAACCAATGGAGGTATTAACTGGATTAAAACTTATCCTGCAACTAATAATCTATTAAAAGATATTGCATTTTATGACAAAAATATCGGATTTGTGGTAGGGAAAAATGGAGTTGTATTAAAAACAACCAATGGTGGAATCGACTGGCAACTCAAAACTACAGGAACAACACAAAACTTAAATGCAATTTCACTAACTGGAATAAATAATATATGGGCAGTAGGTGACGGCGGAGTCGTTATTCAGTCTACAGATGAGGGTGTAACATGGCAAGTGAAAAACTTTTCTATTACCGATAATTTTAATGATATAATATTTTCTGGGAGCGAAGGGTATATTGTGGGAGATAATGGTTCTTTTTGGAAGACAATGGACTATGGAATTACTTGGAATAATGAAAACACAAACATCTCTGATAAAATGTATACAATTCAAAAAACTGGCAATAATATGTATCTTTTGGTTGGCGATAATGTTTATCCACGGGTACTGCTTGAAAAACAGAATACGGGAAATTGGAATTCTTATTACGGAGAATTGAATGGTTTCTATATGATAAATGATACACTTGGATATATTTCAAACTCTGTTTTATTAACTAACGGAGGGGAAAATGTTATTTTCTTCAATAAGTTAGGAAAAAACACATACTCTCCACCTTCAATTTATCGTTCTTGGATATTATCTTTAGATATTAATCATTCAGATATGTCAGTCGCAAATGATACAATGATTTATGTCATATCTGGAAGTGTTTTACTTAAAAGTTCACCGAACATGACTACTAATTTAAAAGAAACGATAATTAATAATGGATTAGTAGTTTTTGAGAGTCCATCAAAAAATGAATTAACTGTAAAGTCAAATTTACAGCCTATTTCAGTATTAGAATTATTTAACTCTTCTGGAAATAAAGTATCAATGAAAAGAATGAATTCAAAAGTAACTGAAACAATGATTGATATTTCAAAATTACCAATCGGGGTATATTTACTGAAAGTTACATTAGCCAACAATATTCAACATGTTCATAAATGTATAAAAGACTAAGCTCATGAAAAAGTTAAGAATAATACTCGTGCTTTCGTTGGGTATGATTTGTAATGCAAGTTTTGCACAAATTAACGACCAATTAAAGATTGATAAGGCGGAGATTAACTCTGATAAAACAAATGGATTTGATAAACTAAATTGGAAGTCAGGTTATACTACTCGTGAAATTGGTAATCCTGAACTTCCAGTTTATAGAGTGTCTTATGTTTTACCGATTGATGCTATTGTAACCGGAGTAAATTTTAAATTCAAAGAAAAACAAAAACAGGAAAATGCGTATGATATATTTCCGGTACAACTACCCGTGACTACCGACAATAGTGAATTAGTTAAATTTACAGTACCCAATAAAACCGTTTATTCTACTAATACTCCTTATCCTAATAAGTTGTACACTATTGAATCTGATGAGTTTTTTCAGGGATACCATATTGTAACATTAAGGATTTATCCTTTCGAATATATTCCTAAAGACAAAGTGCTAAATTATTATTCTAATTTGGAATATAGCATAGAATACACATTGGGTGGAAATGTCGAAGAAATTAGACCGAAAACTCAGAACATTAGAAGAGCCGAACAGTGTAAAAGTATTGTAAAACGTTGGTACAAAACCCATACGATGTCGATAAGTTTGGATCAAATGCACAAACTCTAAGTAATGGGAAAAATACAATTCAAAATTCAAACATCTCATCCAAGGTTAATGGAATTCAAAAAACCAAGACATTATCTGTTCTCGATGAGATTGTTCCTGACTATATTGTAATTACAAATAATGCTCTAAAATCTTCTTTTCAAGTTTTAGCCGATTGGAAAACCAAGAAAGGGGTATTTACAATTATCAAAACAACCGAAGATATAAATATTGCTTACTCAGGTTCTGATTTACAGGAAAAGATAAGAAAGTATATAATCGAAGCATATTCAAAATGGGGTGCTGGTTTATATATTTTATTGGGTGGTGACCAAACAATTGTACCTGCAAGGATGGTTATTGGTTATAATAATATTTTACAAGCTGCCGATATGTATTATTCTACTTATAATGGCAGTTGGAATTACAATAATGATAATAAATTTTACGGAAATGGAGGTGATATTGGTGTTGTTTTAGGAAGAATACCTGTAAAATCAGCCTCTGAAACCAGCACAACAATTAGTAAAGTTATTTCATATGAAAAAGCATCTAATATATCTGATTTAAATTATTTTAAAAATAACTTGTATGCAGATGCTTATATGTCTAAATCTGGCTCATCTTTATCGATTTTTGATGAGAGTTCAATAAAATCATATTGTAATACTTTTGTTTCCAGCAACATTAACAATAGGTTCATTTGTGATAATGCCCTATGTACTGGCGATGCAAACTATTATACTGCATCTCCATGTCCTGGTGGCAATCTGGAACTAAATCGGGATAATTTTTTATCATCTTTAAATAATGGTAGTAATTTTGGTATTGGCAAATTCCATTTTATATATCACATGGATCATGGAGGTTCACAAGGTATTGGCACATCAGGTATTGATAAAGGAAACAGTGTGAATAAGATTGATATGGGGAGTCTTACAAATGGCACCTCTTATCAAATATTCATGTCTGGCAGTTGTCATTCTGCAAATTTCACAGAAGATTGTATCGGGAAATATTATTTAACGAATTCAACTGGTGGAGGAGTTGCTTGGATTGGAAATACTGATGTGGGCTATACCAGTGAATATGCTCAATTAAGTTATTTTTGTGATGCCATATATAGTACAATCGGGCATCCAAGTTTAGGCAGATATGATATTGGGAGTGCGTATCAAAATATAATCAAAAAAGGATATTCAGGTGATTGGAGACTTCATCTGTTGGGTGATCCGGAAATGCAGGTATGGACTGATGTACCTACAAATCTGAATGTTACATTAAGTACGACCGCTGTTACCCTAGGACAACAAACTGTGAATGTAGCAGTATCGGGTCTTGCTACTGGCAATACAGCAAGAATTTGTTTATGGAAAGGAACCGAAGTTTATGTAACACAAGAGAAAGTAACCAATGGCACCTACCCGATTTCTTTTACAACCAATACAACTGGTAATATTTTGGTAACTGTAACAGCTCAGAATTTCAAACCTAACGAAAAAACAATAACGGTAAATCAAACTGCAGAGCCTAATCTTTATATTTCGTCTGTCGATTTTGGCGATGGTATAGTAACCGGTTCGGGAGTTGGCAATGGAAATGGCAAAAATGATGCCGGCGAAACTATCGATTTAAGTTTAAAGGTTAAAAATACAGGTGTCAATACTTCTAATGGCGTTACTGCCACATTGAGTTGTGCTTCGCCTTATATCAACCTTACCAGCAATCAAGCCTCTTTTGGTACATTAGCTATGGGAGCCGAAAACACGGCACATTTTGGTTATACCATTAAACCGATAATGCCAGAAAAATTAGAAAACGATAAAAATCCCATTCAGTTTATTTTACTCATTAAGGATGTAAATAATGTGGTTTGGAAAGATACTTTTAATATCTCTGTCTACAAAGACTCAATTGTACAGGCAAGTAAAACATCGGTTACCGGTGGCGAGTTAATAATAACCAATACAAATCAAACTATACAGTTTAATATTAATTTACAGAACATTGGTCAAGCCACAGCCAAGGGATTAAAAGCGGTTTTAACAAGAACAAGCCCTGCAACTATTATTAGCAATTGTCCTAATTCAGAGCATACATATCCTGTTATACCTCAATTTGGTATCATTAGTAATACCGTACCTTTTCAGTTTACTACTGGACCAAACTTTAGTGGAGATAAGAGCACTTTAACTTTTAACTTTACAATTACCAATGCATACAATAAATCGTGGAGTTTTAATTTCAATTTGGGCTCACCTTCTGTAGTTACCAACATGAATTTTACGGCTGATGTAGCTGAGATAGATTTGTCATGGACAAAACCAAGCAGTAACGATGCGGTAGCATATAACATTTATCGGTGCGATGCCGACCAAGTAAATGATACCGAAGTAGGCATTTATACAAAACTAAATAATACTCCAGTTACATCCTGCTATTATAATGACTTAAATAGTTTGAATACGCTAACTAAATATTTTTATAAAGTGGCTGCTGTTAGCGCAACGGGTAATGAAGGAGCTACAACAAGGATGTTGACATGGACATCCTTTCCCAAAATGAACTTATTTCCAATTACCATTGATCCCTCTATAGGTAATTTCGGTACTGCAATAAATGTGGCTGATGTTAATGGAGATGGTAAAAAAGAAATCTTTGCAGGGACTTATGGTGGTCCAGACAAAGGCTATTTAGTTGGTTTGGACTACTATGGTAATGAACTTTACAATATTGATAATAATGTTACTACATATAGTGGATTTGCCAAATTAGGATCTTACACCGCTTCAATCCCTGCCATAGGTGATTTAAATAAAACGGGAAAATATCAAATAATTGAGCCAACACGTAATACAAATGCAACAGATAACAATTATATTTTCTGTTATTCAGCAGACGATGTAAATCCAAATGATGGAAAACCTGATTTAATTTGGAATAACTTAACACCATCAAAACAGTACTTAAAAGGGGCCGTATTATCAAACATTGATAATAGTGCCGATGGCTCATTGGAAGTTATAACATGCTCTGATGAACGAGGTGCAATTTCAATATATAATGCAGCCGGAACATTTCTACGGGATATTGCTTGTGTAAACACTTATGCATCTATTTCTGTTGCGGATTTGGATTGTGATGGCGATAAAGAAATAATTCAAACATCTGGTACGGGTATTCATGTTTGGCATCATGATGGTACAAATTATCTTGGTTCCAATTCTTTGTACAATCTAACATTAAGCGGATATAGATTTGTTTCATCTGT
The DNA here is from genome assembly GCA_013426815.1 of Paludibacter sp. Lineage (GTDB taxonomy): Bacteria > Bacteroidota > Bacteroidia > Bacteroidales > Paludibacteraceae > Paludibacter. Next base: position 19,056 of record JACDZH010000011.1, on the reverse strand, counting down.
TGTAGTATGCGATATTGATAATGATGGACATAAAGAGATATTGACATTTGCAATACAAAATTGTACTAGTCCCTGTAATGCAAAATTATTCGCAATCCGATATGATGGAACACTTGTTCCTGGTTTGGATGGAAATCAGACTATTACTACAAAAAGTAATTGGGCACAAGAGTTAGCAGTAGGTGATTTAAATAATGACGGTTATCTCAAAGTTGTAACTTTTGCGAATGATGGTGTGAAAGTTTGGGATCATACCGGACAATTAATTCAACCAATAAGTTCTAAAACATTAACTGATATTGCAACAGCAGGACAACCAATACTCGCTGACGTAGATGGAGATTCCAAGGCAGAGATTATATATAATTCAGAAATTTCGAGTAATATTTATGCATATAAAATGGATGGTACGCCTGTATTAGGCTTCCCATTACGCACAAAAACAGGGACTTGCGGTGGATTAAACATCTCAGATGTAGATAATGATGGAAAGAATGAATTGATTGCAAGAGCTTCCAATAAGATTGAAATGTGGCAAACTAATGGGCTACCTTCAAAAATTGAATGGGGAAGTGAACGTCACGATCAATATAATACAGGAGAATACTACACTATATGTGAACCAACTTTAATTACCACAAATGAAATATGGAATTCAAGTCAAAATAATTGTGGGGATTTAATAGTAAAATCAGGCACATTGACTATTAATAATAACAGTAATATAACCCTAGGTTCTTCATCTATGATTATTGTTATGTCGGGTGCGTCTCTTGTTGTTGATTCCGGTCATATTTTGAATGCAAATGTTAGAGCTATGAGTGGCAGTAGTGTTACCGTAACGAACAATGGTTCTATTACACTTCGTTCTAATGCTGAGTTTTATTCAGAAACAGGGACAAATTTAGATTTTCAATATGGTAGCATAGATAAATAAATGTTATGACTAATAAAGCATAGCAACATCAATCGCCCAAAAAGCAAAGAAAGCCACAGCAAGTTAGTGTTTATTTTTAAAAGTCTTGTAGTGGCTTTTATAGCTTTTTGATAATAGGCAGAGCTGTCACAGTACATTATTTTTTAGCTCATTTGGAAGGCTTGTAGCACCCAGTTCGTCGTAGCGTGTTGGTGTAGCGTCTTTAGCTATGTCGAAGTTAAAAGGAAGTCTCCATACTTCCACATTAAATGGAGAAATGGCACAAGAAATTGTACATTTTTGTGTTAGAGAAATAGTTGTATTTGTATGCAATATTAAAAGCGGAGCTTTTATTTTAACTTTGACATAACGGGACGCTATGCCAAACATCGGGTGGAGAATTATTATTCGCTACGAGGAACAGGAGTGGCAGCACCTTCCGATGATGAAATAGTTACTGGCATAAAAAACAAATTGAATTCTGCAAAAAAGATCAGTACAGCTAATGATGCAAATAATTAGTCGCTCCTTAAAATCAGCTTATACATCTATATATCAATAAAATATCTTCAATAATAGTTGTATATATTTGCAGGATTTCGTATCTTTGTGGTATAAAAAGCTGCAAATTATGATAGGAAAATTACCGAAAAAGGGACAGTTAGATATGTTTCGTCCGTTGCTTGAAGATTTTATAGATTTGAATCACGAGTTGGTTCTTTTATCAAACAGTATTGACTGGTCTTATTTTGAGAAAGAGTTCTCAACTTATTATTCCCCTACTGGCGCGGTTTTGTAATCCGTTCCAATAAATAAAGCAGAGATAAAAGTCTGTAATATCGCAAATTGAATATGGCACGGATTGCAAACTTGACTTAGTTCCCCCGCTGGCGCGGATTTGTAATCCGTGCCAATAAATAAAGCAGAGATAAAGGCCCGAAATATTGCAAATAGAATATGGCACAGATTGCAAACTTGACCAAGTTCGTCCCCGTGCCAATACAGAAAAAGATATGAAACATTCATTTTGAAAATCATAGGTCGCAGACCTCCGTAGGGTGGGTTATACTCTTTTCATTCAATTTTTTTACAAGTTGTAAAAAATTATGTGTAAATTTGCCTTTTGTAATGAAGAGCAAATAATGTTATAATGGTGTTCATCATAAAGCTTTCATAAAAATTCAAAAAATTGCAAATTAATCAAGAACTTAAACAATTTGATCGCCTCTTTCAACACAATTTCCACCAACTCCTTTTTGGATAGTTCGACAACTTGCTCTTTTAAAATGGCTTTGTTGGTGGGTATACTCATTTTCCTTCTACGATTTCTATTTCTTCGGCAGTCAATTCATAAAGCTGATAAACCAGTTCATTGATTTTATCTTCGCAATATTCTATTTTTGTTTCTATTTGTGAAACAGCACTTTGTAGTTTCGTAGTCGACTTTTCTTGGTTCAATAGCAAAAGTTGTTCTACTAATTTGATAATTTGGTCGTGAGCAGATTTTTCTGTTGGATTATCAAAATTAATAGGGTAGAATATAAAATCATCTAATTGTTTTTTGGAAACATTCATATATCCACCCGACATAGCATTGTATTTATTAATAACGAGATATATAAAAGAATATAATTTTGAATTTATCAATCCCAATAAGTATTTTAAGTCATAACCTGATGATTCTATTTTTAAAATTAAGGTAGTTGACTTTGCTGGATAAAAGTTTTTATCTAAAATAGTGCCTTCAAGTACTTTAATCATACCTGCTAAAACAATTTTATCTTTATAAATACTGTCAATTCTATTCGGTAAAATTTTATTTAAATTAACTTTTGAGATAACTGGAAATGTGTATTTGCCTTTTATATACTGAGTAGATTTAATCCCCCAATTATTTAAATATCTGTCAATTGTACCAGTATTTACAAGTTTAACCTTTTCTTTGGAATCGATACAGTCTTCCAAAACATCTTTTATTAAATATGCTTCGTTAACAGTAGCAGAATTTTCTACTTTATAATGCTCTTTAATAAATACGGATGCTAACTGAATTTTATTTATTAAAACACTTTCTTGATTAAATACAGTTGTCCATTCTGTATAATTTTTTTCAAGAAAAAAGGTTTTACTACTTTTTTTAATTATATTATTATCTGCCTCAATGTATTTTGTATAGGTACTATTTTTTTTATTTATAGTCTTTTCAACAATTATTATTACTGGATAGACATTTATTTTTCTATCATTTTCAAAAACACTAACTTCTGTATAGTCTTCGATATTTTCTAATTGATATTGTGAAATAAATGCTTTCAAATAGATTCCATAAGGTGCTGAAAGAAATTTATTGGGTATTATAAAACCAAATCGTCCATTTATATTTAACAAAGAAATCGCCCTTTCAGTATAAATACAATACATATCCCAATTCCCTCTTGCAGTTTGATATTTAGTTAATGCATAATTTCTTAATGTAATATTTGTTTTTGTCATTTCTTCGGAATCAACATAAGGTGGATTACCAATCACACAATCAAAACCGCCTGAATATTTATTTTCATATCCAGAAGTCGGTTCGGTAAGTGTTTGAAGCTTTTCTTCAAGTTGTGTGGCATATTCCATTGCTTTTTGAGCATGTTGTTTGGCTTTAGTAGCAATAATTTTTAAGTCTTCTTTTGGTAGTGTTTTTGCTTGTCGGTTAAAGACTTCGGGGAAAGCTTTTTGCCAATTGAAGGGTTTAATTTTTCGTTCCTCGCCAAAGTCAAGTTGTGTGTCATAGTAATCGGTATCAATCAGCGAGTTGCCACTTTTAATATTCCCATCGAGCGTTGGTAACACACGCTCATTGAACATCGACATTTGATGGGCTATGGAGGCTTGCGTTTCACCTTCGAGGCATTTGAGCAGCAGACTGAGTTTAGTGACTTCCACTGCATTTGTATCAATATCAACACCATAAATATTGTTGAGTAGAATGCGTTTTTTCTCGGCGGTTGTGAGATTTCCGTCAGGTGTAAGTGCTTTCGATTTGCTTTTGCTTTTTTGGGTGTAATAGTTAGAGTGCCAATTAAGCAAATATTGATAAGCACCAATCAAAAAACTACCGCTTCCGCAAGCTGGATCAACAATCTTGATTTCAGAAATTGCTTCAACCAAAACTGTAGATGCAGAAGCGTTTTTATTTGTGTATAAATTTTCAAGTTCTTTAATTTTAACACCCACCGTGTTTTCCACAATGTATTCCACTATATATTGTGGGGTATAATAAACACCACCGGCTTTTCGTATTTCAGGTTTTTCTTCTATTTTGGCATGATGAGCAGGTGTTATACGGATTATTTTCCCTAAAAACTGCTCGTATGCACTTCCAAGTATTTCGACTGAGAGTACCGAAAATTCGTAAGGACTAATAGGGTAATACAATTCGTTGATAATGGTTTTTATCACCTTATTGTCTACTTTGATGCGCTTACTGATAGTGTCTTTCTTAAAGTCGAATAAACCCGAGTTATATTTTTCGTCGGCAAATTTAAAAACCGCTAAAAGGTTTTGATAATAGTCATCGTGTTTCACTGTCGCTTGCAGGTTACCATAGGGTTCCACTGCTCTAGCTTCGGCAATACGTAGAAAAATAATGCGGTCGATGGTTTGTTGTACTACAAAATTCAGCTCGTCTTCGTCCAGTTCTTTGTTTCTTAAACTGATAGAAGTTGCCAAATACGTTCGCCATGTGTCAAGTGAAACAAGAAAATCTTTGTCTACTGTGGCTGTACCTCTTTTATTGGCAGTACCTTGTACAAATTTATCGAAACTGCCTTTTAATACACGTTCTTTCGCGAATGTGTCCCAAATAAAATCAAACTCTTTCAGGTAATCTTTAAAGTTCAGGTATTTTATGCGGGCAACTGAAGCTTTATCGGTGGGATATGGTTTTCGGGTACAATCGTAAATGGCAAATTCTTCAAAATCGGTTATTACACTTATTGAGAGTTTATCACTCCAACCATATCGGCGTAATTGATAAGCCGGCAGTATCTCATCTTTAATGGAAACACTTGGTTTTTTTGCTTCAACAAAAAATAATCGTTTACCGCCACTCAACTTGAATGAATAATCGGGTGCTTTGGTAGCACCACCTACTTTAACTTTATCTTCGTGAATTACTTCGCGGTACGATTGCGCATAACCCTCTTCATTGTCCACATCCCAACCCAAAGCCTTGAAAAACGGGTCGATAAAATCACGACGGGTCAATGTTTCGTTATAGTCCGCTTTTTTGTAAGATACTAATTGCTCTTCAAAACGTTCAACCAACTCCGAAATCTTTTTATATGCTGCTTCTTTGGTTATCATAGTAAAAGTATTATTTTAAAAAAAACAATGTTGTAAATTTGTATTGAGAGTTAATGTGTTTTTTATTGTTTCTTGAGGGTCTTTTTCATTATTCCTTCTACGATTTTTATTTCTTCGGCAGTCAATTCATAAAGCTGATAAACCAGTTCATTGATTTTGCTTTCACAATACTTAATTCTACTTTCAAGATGGACTTTCTTGCTCTCTAATTTTTCGGTTTGTAAGTCAATGTTAAGCTGTAATAACTGTTCAACATAACTGATAATTTGATTGTGCGAGGGTTGATTCTTATCATTAATTTTGGGCAATGGCAATTGTTCTACATGGCTCTTTTTTACCTCAGCAAGCACTTCGCCACGCTCTGGATTTATTTGATAATAATAAAAGTCAGTAAGTTTTGAGTTTAAAATTCCCAAAATAAATTTTTGATTCAATTTGTTGGCCATGAGAATATGTAAATTATTTCGGCAAATAATATCTTTACCAATAATTGTCGCAACAATGCTATCGCCGGTTTGGCGAACAATTATTTTTTCTTCAGCATCAAATATTTTTGAATCTTTGGGCTCTGCCAACCATTCACCATATTGAATCCAACTGTCATTATTCCAGCGGTTTTGGTATTTATTCATTAAACTTCCTCTCATTAATGGGTACCAATTTTCACCTTCAGGCTTCTTTTGTTTCACCTTAACATAAGGTTTTAAATCAACAATTTCTCTTGTCTGTTTTGGTCTGCCTTTACCTACTTGAAAGGGTTTAACACCAACATTTGAAAAACAAACATCTTTAATAAAAACAGATTTCGCCTTTATCTTTTCGAAAAGTTGTTTTTCCTCATCGTTAGAAACCACATTAATCACATCACCATTGTCGGGCAAAGTGTATTGATTTATTTCTTGCGAAAATTCAATTTCTCCTTTTTGGTAGGTGTCAATAATAAGCGTTGAGTTTTTGATAAAGTCATTTTTCTCAAATATTAAAACGTGAGTATCAACCACTGCTTTAAAAACATGTTCTTTTATATCAAGAATTCTTTCCCAATAATACTGGTTCACTAAATATCGGCGGATATTTCGGAATCTTATGGATTGAAGCCAGGTGTTTGGAATAATAATACCTAACTTACCGCCGGTGATCAACAGTTTCTTGTATTGTTCCAAAAATAAAAGGTACAAATCTTGTTGATAATCCTGATAAATGTACTTTTGATTGAAATAATTTATCACTTCTTTGTCGCTAACCTTCACATAAGGAGGATTCCCAATCACAACGTCGAAACCTGAATTTATCTTTTTATAAGCCTCTTTTGGTTCTTTTGCTGTAAGTGAATCAATCAATTTCTCCGTTTCTGACTGAAGATTCTTAACCTTGATAAATTGCTTTTTAAATGGCAATCTTTTATCAATTTCCACATCACGGCTAAATACTTCAGGAAAAGCCGTTTCCCAACAGAAAGGTTTTACATGTTTAAGTTCACCAAAATCCAATATGCCATTATCAAAATCCATATCCACCAAACTGTTCCATCTTTAATATTGTTTTCGAGCTTTGGCAATACACGTTCATTAAATATGGATAACTGATGTGAGATGGAAGCGGAAGTTTCTCCTTCCATACATTTGAGTAATAAACTCAGTTTGGTTACTTCCACAGCATTGACATCAATGTCAACACCATAAATATTATTGAGTAAAATGCGTTTCTTTTCGGCAGTGGTGAGGTTTCCTTCGGGTGTTAGTGGTTGGTTTTTGTTGCCACCTTTGGATGGTTTGCCATTGTTGGAATAATAATCTTTATGAAAATCGAGCAAATACTGATAAGCACCAATCAAAAAGCTGCCGCTACCACAAGCAGGATCAATTATTTTCAGTTGGCTTATTTCCTTTGGAGTTTTGCCATGAATCAATTTTCCTACCGTATTTTTTACAATGTATTCAACAATATACTGCGGTGTGTAATAAACTCCACCTGCTTTTCGCACTTCCGGTTTATCTTCAATAACAGCGTGATGAGCAGGAGTAATTCGAATAACTTTACCCAAAAACTGTTCGTAGGCACTGCCGAGTATTTCAACTGATAGAAAAGAAAACTCATATTGACTTAACGGATAATACAATTCGTTGATAATGGTTTTTATTACCTTGTTGTCAATCTTTAGTTTCTGACTGAGTTGGTCTTTTTTCAGATTAAACAAACCTGAATTATACTTATCGTCAGCTTCTTTAAAAATACTGAAAAGATTTTGATAGTAATCGCCATGCTTTATTGCCACTTGCAAATTACCATAAATTTCTATGCCTCGGTCTTCGGCAATACGTAAGAATATAATGCGGTCGATGGTTTGCTGAACGGCAAAATTTATTTCATCTTCGCCCAATTCCTTATTCCGTAGACTGATAGAAGTTGCCAGATAAGTTCGCCAGGTATCCAGCGAAACAAGAAAATCATTGTCAACGGTTGTTGTTCCTTTTTTATTGGAATTACCTTCTATAAATTTGTCGAAACTACCTTTCAATACTCGTTCTTTCGCGAAGGTGTCCCAAATAAAATCAAACTCTTTCAGGTAGTCTTTGTAGTTAAGATATTTTATTCGTGCTACTGAAGCTTTGTCGGTGGGAAATGGTTTTCGGGTACAATCGTAAATGGCAAATTCTTCAAAATCGGTAATAACACTAATTGCTAATTTGGCATTCCAACCATAACGACGTACCTGATAAGCCGGCAGTATCTCGTCTTTAATGTAAACACTTGGTTTTTTTGCTTCTACAAAAAATAATCGTTTACCGCCACTCAACCTGAAAGAATAATCGGGTGCTTTGGTAGCTCCACCCACTTTTACTTTATCTTCGTGAATAACTTCGCGGTACGATTGCGCATAACCCTCTTCATTGTCCACATCCCAACCAAGGGCTTTGAAAAACGGGTCGATAAAATCACGACGGGTCAATGTTTCGTTGTAATCCCCCTTTTTATAAGAGGCAAATTGCTCGTCGAAACGTTCAACCAACTCCGAAATCTTTTTATATGCTGCTTCTTTGGTTATCATTTTTGTGATTTGCAAAATTAAAAAGCAAAGATAAACTTTTCAATTTGTTTATCAATAATTTCGCTTAAAATAATCATTATCAAAATATACGAACTGCTTTCTTATAGTACTTATCTCAAGATGCTACGCTTTTTTCCCTTCCAATTATTGCCAAAATTTAATTATTTGTCCGTATCTTTGCAACCCCAATTCAGCGGCAAGCAGCAAACAAAAAATGCAGCAAGTAAATGATAAAGCTGAACACAAAACACGAAACATGAAACAATTTAAACGTACCACTGTAACTTCCGCTTTGCCTTATGCCAATGGACCTGTGCATATTGGACATCTGGCCGGTGTATATATTCCGGCTGATATTTATGTGCGCTATCTTCGCTTGAAAGGCGAAGAAGTATTGTTTATCGGTGGATCGGACGAACACGGTGTGCCCATTACACTGAAAGCAAAAAAAGAAGGCGTTTCACCTCAGGATATTGTAGACCGTTACCACGGAATTATTAAAAAATCATTTGCCGATTTTGGAATTACTTTCGATATTTATTCGCGTACTACTTCGGCAACACATCGTCAGGTGGCGTCCGATATTTTTAAAACCATCAACGAAAAAGGCGGTTTTGTAGAAAAAACAAGCGAACAATACTATGACGAAACCGCTCAACAATTTCTAGCCGATCGTTATATTACCGGAAAATGTCCACATTGTGGCAACGAAAATGCTTACGGCGATCAGTGTGAATCGTGCGGAACATCGTTAAGCCCCGACGATTTAATCAATCCCAAATCTGCCATTAGCGGAAGTGTACCCGTAAAACGCGAAACCAAACACTGGTATTTACCATTGGATCAGCACGAAGCATGGTTGCGTAAATGGATACTCGAAGAGCACAAAGAATGGAAACCAAATGTGTACGGTCAATGCAAAAGTTGGCTCGATTTGGGTTTGCAACCTCGTGCTTTAAGTCGTGATTTGGATTGGGGAATTCCGGTTCCTGCTCCCAATGCCGAAGGAAAAGTGCTGTATGTGTGGTTCGATGCACCGATTGGATATATTTCCAACACCAAGGAACTTTGTGATGATCAACCCGAAAAATATGGGAAATGGGAAAAATGGTGGAAAGATCCTGAAACACGTTTGTTGCATTTTATTGGAAAAGATAATATTGTATTTCACTGTATCGTCTTTCCTGCCGTACTGAAAGCCGAAGGTTCCTATATTTTACCCGACAATGTTCCGGCAAATGAATTCCTGAATCTGGAGGGCGATAAAATTTCCACTTCACGCAATTGGGCAGTGTGGTTGCACGAATATTTGGAAGAATTCCCCGGAAAACAGGATGTTTTGCGCTATGTATTAACAGCCAATGCTCCCGAAACCAAAGACAATGATTTTACCTGGAAAGATTTTCAGGCACGCAACAACAATGAATTAGTCGCCATTTTCGGGAATTTTATCAACCGTGCGTTGGTATTGACCCAAAAATATTACGATGGAAAAGTCCCTGCATTGGGCAGTTTGAACGATTACGACAAACAAACACTGGAAGAATTTGTGAATGTGAAAGCCGATGTGGAAAAATATCTCAACAACTTCCGCTTTCGTGATGCACAAAAAGAAGCCATGACTTTGGCGCGTATTGGTAATAAATACTTGGCTGATACCGAACCCTGGAAAGTTGCTAAGACTGATATGGACAGAGTGGCAACCATTCTGCATTTAAGTTTGCAAATAGCTGCTAATCTGGCAATTGCTTTTGAACCTTTTCTGCCATTTACCTCTGTCAAATTACGAAAAATGCTTGGCATTACATCATTCGATTGGACAAATTTAGGGAAAATAGATTTGCTGAAAGTTGGAGATGTGCTTGGAACACCCGAATTGCTTTTCGATAAAATTGAGGACGAAGCCATCGAAGCTCAAGTTCAAAAGTTATTCATTACAAAAAAAGCGAACGAAACTGCCAGCTATAAAACTACTCAAGTAAAAGAAAACGTTACCTACGATGAATTTTCGAAATTAGATATCCGAGTTGGTACCGTATTAGATTGCCAAAAAGTGCCTAAAGCAGATAAATTACTCCAATTCCACTTAGATGATGGCATGGAAAAACGCACTATTTTATCAGGAATTGCCCAATCATATCCAAATCCCGAAGAATTGATAGGCACGCAAGTATGCTTTATTGCCAACTTCGAACCGCGTAAATTAAGAGGCATTATAAGCGAAGGCATGATACTTTCAGCCGAAAATGCCGATGGAAAATTGGTGGTGATACGTCCAAGTGCAGTGGTGATGAATGGAGTGGAAGTGAAATAGAAGCCCCCCAACCCCCTGAAGGGGGAGATTAAGAGAGCATCAATCGGAATTTTCGGGTTGATGTTTTTTTAACCCATATCTTTTACAGATGAAATAGATTTATTTGAAATAAATTTATTTCAAATAAATCTATTTCAAATAAAAACATTACATTTGCATCGTAATTATTAAAAACACATTCTAATTATGAGTACAACCCCTTTTGTATATGGTAAATTGCAGATTTTGATAATTTTACAGACAGAGTAGAAGATTCAGCTTATTTGGCAGCAAATTTCAAAGGGCTTATTAACAGCATAATTATTTCGCCACGACGTTGGGAAAAAACGTCACTAGTAAATAAAGTTGTTGATGCTCTGACACAAAGCAACGAATATATTGTCTGTAAAGTTGACATTTTTAATTGTCGAACGGAGGAGCAGTTTTATACCATTTATGCCAATTGTGTCTTAAAAGCTTCTTTCTCGGCATGGGATGAATTTGTAGCCGGCTCCAAAACATACTTATCGCGTATGTTGCCAAAGATAGCGCTCACAGATGCTATGCAAAACTACGAATTGTCATTTGGCATTGATTTTAGCGATAAAAAACTATCCTTTGATGAAATTCTTGATTTACCACAGAAAATTGCTACTGATAAAAATAAAAAAGTTATAGTTTGTATCGATGAATTTCAAAACATTAATGTTTATGACGATTCATTGGGATTTCAACAAAAGTTACGAGCACACTGGCAATTGCACGGCAATGTTTGTTATTGCTTATTTGGTAGTAAACGTCACATGTTACTGCATATATTCAACGATTATAAAATGCCATTTTACAAATTTGGAGATATTCTTTTTTTGCAAAAAATTAAACGTGAAGACTGGATACTTTTTATCTCAAAGCGATTTACCGACACCGGTAAAACAATTGATAATGAACAATGTGGACTAATAGCTGATCTGACAAAAAATCATCCTTACTATGTTCAGCAACTTAGCCAGCAAACCTGGTTACGAACCACCGAAATATGTACTACTGATATTGTAAATCAGGCTTTTGAATCGCTCGAAAATCAACTTAGTTTGCTTTTTAGTAATATTATTGATACACTTACAACCAAGCAAATTGGTTTTTTAGTGGCTATAGCCCAAAAAGAGGAAAATTTTTCGTCGAAAATTGTTTTAAATAAATACAATTTAGGCACTTCCGCCAATATTAAAAATTTACGCAAGGCTGTCCTCGATAAAGATTTAATTGATATAATACCGGGAAATAAAATTGAATTTCAAGATCCTATTTTTGAGTATTGGCTCGTAAACAGTTATTTGTAGTGATTTTTTATTGTAATGAATGTGGTAGGTATCTTAACTTATAGTCCAAATCCAAACAATTAACGTGATTTACTCAAATAGTGATTAAAAAAAGAGTGTAATCAATCGGTTACATATTGTAACCAGTAGAAAATATTTAAGCGTATTGGAAAGGAATCTAAAGCAGATACACTTGAATTAAAGTAGCTTTTCTGTTTTATACAATCTGTACCATCCACAAAAGATGCGCCTTTCAAATAAAATTGTATTAGAATAAACACTCAACATTTACTACCTTTTTTAAGTAACATCTCTTTAACTAAAGATCAATTCCATTTTCTTGCAGAAATTGTGAAAATACTATTAATTGTAATGGCTTTAATATAAAAGCTTTAGAGTTTTTGTGTATTTTTATTACAAAATAATTACACATTTATTTTGTAATTCAAAATATACTTCGTTTCTTTGTGGCATAGTTACATAGACTACTATACTTATATGCCATGATCAACATTAAAAAACTTTCGTTTCGTTACTCAAAAAAGTCGTCCTTATTCAACAATTTTTCGTTGGAACTCGAAAATGGACGCATTGTAGGTTTGCTCGGTAAAAATGGAGCAGGCAAGTCAACGCTTCTTAGCCTTATTGCTGGGCTTATAAAACCCCAATCGGGCGAAATCAATGTAAACGGCTTTACACCGTTTAGTCGTAATCCCAACTTTCTGGCTGACATTTATTTAGTGCCTGAAGAGTTTTCGTTTCCACATGTGAGTATAGCTACTTATGTGAAAGCATTTAGTCCGCTGTATCCTTCATTCGATCACGAAAAACTGAAAACAATTTATGATGAATTTGAAATTCAACCGTCGTCGAACTTGAACAAACTGTCGCACGGACAGCGCAAAAAGTTCTTGATTGCGTTTGCATTATCAACCAATTGCAAAGTGCTGGTACTTGATGAACCTACAAATGGGTTGGATATTCCATCCAAAAGCCAATTCCGCAAAATATTGGTGAGTTCAGTTACCGATGAGCAATTGGTAATTATATCGACTCATCAGGTTAAAGACATTGACACAATTATCGATAAAGTGCTGGTAATAGATGAAGGCAACATCATTTACAACGAAAATACTGATGAAATTACTCGAAAACTCTATTTCGAAACTGTAACAACATTATCAGAAAATGAACATGTGCTTTATAGTGAGAAATGCCCACTCGGATATCGTATTGTAAAACCTGCCTACGATGTTGCTGAATCTGGCATTGATCTCGAACTTTTATTTAACGCCATTATCAACAAAACAATTTAAAATCATAAGTGTATGAAATCAAATAGTTTTTTTAGTTTTAGACGGTTATATTTGCTTACACGAAATGATATCCTGTTGAATTATAAAAAATATTTATTGACAATTGTTGGGGCATTCATTGTCGGGTCTATAATCATTTATTTGCAAATGCCAACAAGAGAGTATAGTAATCATTTTGATATTTGGAATTATACTATGACTTTTATGATCTGTTTAGTTGGTCTCGGAGCTTTTATTGGAATTTCGTTTCCTGCATTCAGTTCAAAAACATCAACTATGAGTTATTTACTACTACCATCGTCAACATTAGAGAAATTTCTGAGTCAGTTTCTAATAAGAATTGTTATAAGTACAGGCTTGTTTTTTTTAATTTTTTGGATCGATGCGTATTTTGCTCGCGAAGCAGCTACTTTAGTACTTCAAAAATATGGAAACACCTTTGAAATAGAGCCTTTTGACTATTCAAATTTATTTTATAATTTAACTGGGGAGCGTTATTTATTTGTAAGAATTGTCATTACAATGACCTTTATTTCAATTGGATTCTTTCTTTATAGCATACGTATATATTTCAATAGACTTGCGTTAGTTAAAACTGCAATTTCGTTGGTTACCTTTCTTTCCTTAGGCGTATTATTGTTTGCAATTTTCTCACATATTTTTTATCCAGAAACGAAAGGTATGGATTTTAAATTAAACATACATCAAGTTTTTAAGCAAGTTACTAATATTGAATTTTGGCTCTTTACAATGTTTTGTTTATCCATTTTGATTCTTATTCCACTGGGTTATTTTAAACTTAAAGAAAAACAACTATGAGTATAGATTTCAAATCGACGAAAGGCATTTTTCAGCAAATAGCTGATAACCTTTGTCATCAGATAATGGAAGGAAAGCTACTACCCGGTGAGCGTGTGCCTTCTGTGCGCGATTTGGCTGTGGACTATGAAGTGAATCGGAATACTTTGCTTCGGACATACGCCATACTCGAAGATGCTCATGTAATAATTAACAAACGAGGAATAGGTTTTTTTGTAGCCGATAACGCAGTAGAACTTATTCGTGATAATGAGAAAAAAGAATTTTTCAAAAACGATTTGCCCGATTTTATACGTAAAGTTCAGTTGCTGAAAGTGACTGAGGCTGATCTGATGGATTTGTTAACCCTTTTAAAAAATAATTCAAAATTATGAAAATAAGCAATTTAATCATTTTAGCCTTTGCAGTTATTGTTATAGGCAGTCTGCTGGTTTTATTTATTGATTCGAAATATCACAACGAAAACGAAAATTCGAATTTCGAAAAGAAAACCTATCCATTAGCTGATTTCTCAGTGGTTGTAGCTGAGAAAGAAGCTAACATTCAATTAGATTACGGACAAAAAAATGAAATTGATGTGGAATATCAAAAAAATGAAATTCCTGAAAAACTGAATTTAAAAATTTACAAGCTATGCAACGACACGCTTTATATTTATGGAGGGCTACGTACATTTGTAAAAAGCAATAACTTAAAGTCGATTATCGCTCAAAAAACAAGATGGTTTGGGCTTGGACAGTTTAAATACGATTCGTTGAAAGTTGATGTTGTTTCTGGGAATATAATGCTTGATGCAGATATTAAGAAATTAGTATTAATCGTTTCTGATTCGGCTTATGTAAGAACATTGAATCATAAAGTTGAAAATTTGAATCTATTTGCTAAAGGGAAATCAAATATTGAATTAAACGGAAATTACAAAACTGTAAATGCAAGAATTTATGAAAAAAAAAATATTTCATTTGAAGGTAGTCCTGCTTCATTAAAGTTTCAACGAGACAGTACCAGTACCATAACTATTTGGAATTAAATACGTTGAATCCAAATTGATTTAAGAATTTATCTGATAATAGGATAAATAACATAACTTTAAAACCTCACATAATGATTTTGAGCGTCCCGCTATACTATTTGGCTGGTCGCTCATTTTTTTATAATTGATTGACTAAAATATGTTTGAAAAGCAACAAACTTAGAATTATTTGATAACAAGTGCATTAAAATCAATTCAAGTAAAAATGAGCTTACTATCTTTGACTAATTTACCCGAAATAAGCGAAAATTCACAAATTACCAACCAGCATATTATTTTTTTTGGTATCTTTGAATTAAATTTGTCGCTATATTAGTTATGCTATTCAAAATTAGGATAGCAATGGAATGGAAGTGAGGTTAAAATAATGCATGCAAAACATGAAAAAAATGGATTTCAAAATTAATAATCTGGTAAAAAATGATTTTTTTACACTGATATTCAGGCTATTAATTCCAATAGCATTAGTTTGGATACTTCGCATACTATTTTATATTTATAATGCCGATTTATTGAGTATTGCAAGTTGGAAGAGTGAATTGCCATACATCCTTTGGGGAGCTTCTATTTTTGATGCATCGAATCTCTCCTTTACTTTTGCACTGTTTGCCATATTCTCGCTTCTGCCTTTCCGATTTAAGTCGAACCAGATATATCAGTGGTTATTGTTTTCGTATTTTGCTTTGGCTATCAGCGTGTTAGCAGTTTTAAATATTGCCGATACTGTGTATTTCCATTATGCATTGAAGCGTATTACCACCGATGAGTTTAGTTATTTATCGAACAACAGCAACAATTCTTCCATCATTCTTAAATCAATTCTCGATAATTGGTATCTTTTGTTAGTAGCCATAGTACTTATTTATGGCTCACTGAAAGGGTATCTAAAAATTCCGTATTATCCCACAAAACTCAAATCGAAATTTTATTACGTGGTCAATACCATTTTGTTTGCAGTTGTAGTTGGATTAATGGTTGTATTTATTCGTGGCGGTTTGGGTCGTGCTATTCGTCCATTAACCCTAAGTAATGCAAGTCAGTTTGTTGAAGCACCACAAAATGCGTACATCATCTTAAATAATCCTTTTTGTATTATCCGAACATTGAACAAAAATCAATTGCATTACACCAAATATTACTCCGAAAAAGAACTCGATTCACTTTTTGTTCCTGTAATCAAGCCCACAAGTTCACTGCCGATGAGTAAGAAAAATGTAGTTATTTTTATTTTGGAAAGTTTTAGTTACGAACATTCTGCATATTTGAATCCGCAATTATATAAAGATGGAATAAAATACACTCCCTTTTTGGATTCGCTTATGCAGCAAGGATTTGTGTTCGACAAATGCTATGCAAACGGACGAAAATCAATCGATGCTTTGCCTTCTGTACTTACATCCATTCCTTCGTTTAAAACTCCATTTGCACTTACGCACCAGGCACTTAGTCCTATGAAAGGATTTGGAACATTGCTCGGAAACGAAGGTTGGGATAGTTGGTTTTTTAATGGCTCAGAACTTAGGTCGATGGGTTTTGTTGCCTTTGCAAAAAGTGCAGGATATAAAAATTTTCGTACCAAAGAAGATTATGAAAAAAAACACGGTTTTAACGATTTCGACAACTATTGGGGAATTTGGGATGACCCATTTTTAAAATATATGGCTTCCGAATTGGCAAATGCCAAAGAGCCTTTTTTGGCAACTACGTTTACACTTACATCGCATCATCCATTCGTAGTGCCCGATAAATACAAAGATGTATTACCAAAAGGTAAAACCAAAGTACAACAAGGTGTGGCTTATACCGATATGGCATTGTGGCATTTTTTCGATATTGCCCAACAACAAAATTGGTATAAAAATACCATTTTCGTTTTCGTTGCCGACCACGTAAGCTCCGAAACCTATTCGCCCGAAACACGTTCAGGAGCAGGAAATTCGCATATCATGTACGTAATGTACACTCCCGATGGGTCGTTGCAAGGTAGAAGTTCAACTGTGACTCAGCAGATTGACATCATTCCTACTGTTCTTGGCTTACTTAACTACAATAAACCCTATTTTGCTTTTGGTAGGGATGTATTTGCAAGGAATGATAAAGGGTTTGCAATTAATTATAACGGCAGCGCATTTCAGTGGATTACCGACTCAGCCAGTTATATTTTTGATGAAAAAACAACCCATAATGCCAATGTCGATAAAAAAGTGAAAGCCTTTGTGCAGCGCTATTATTTGCAAATGGAAAAGCGAAAATTTAAACTTGAAAACTAATTCGTTTAATAAACCACTTTATTGAATTTAACATTATGTCAAATACAACAAAAACAGCATCCACAAGGTTACTTTCCGTTGATGTTTTTCGCGGTATAACTATTGCCAGTATGATATTGGTAAATAATCCTGGTAGTTGGAGCAGTATTTATACCCCACTTGGACATGCTCAATGGAATGGACTTACTCCCACAGATTTAGTTTTCCCTTTTTTCGTGTTTATCATGGGCGTTTCTATGTTTTTATCGTACAAAAAATTTAATTTTAAACTTTCAACTCAGACTTTCACCAAATTACTTAATCGGTCTATCTTACTATTTTTGATTGGTTTAACATTGGGTTGGTTCGGAGTTTTTTGTCATGGAATAAATGTACTTAGGGGAGAATATTTATCCATTTTTGATAAAATTTGGCTGTCGGCAAGTAATTTAGAAAATCTCAGAATTTTGGGCGTATTACAACGCCTGGCACTTATTTCATTTTTTGGTTCACTCACATTGCTGATCTTTAAACCAAAAAGATTGTTGTGGTTAATTGGTTTGATTTTACTTTTTTATTGGATATTGATGGCTGCTACCGGAAGTTATGCCGAAAACGAGAGCAGCTTGGTTTATATTATTGATCGTGCCGCATTTGGTGTAATGCATTTATATACAGATCATTTACCTAATGGCACTAAGGTAGTTTTCGATCCCGAAGGTTTGTTGAGTACTTTGCCTTGTATAGCGCATGTTTTGCTTGGAGTTTGGGCTGGAAAATTGATTTCCGAATCAAAGGACAATGGAGTACGAATTCAGAAATTATTTATTTTTGGTACTATTATTCTTTTTACCGGATTTTTGCTTAATTATGGTTTCCCAATAAATAAAAAGATTTGGAGTTCTAGTTTTGTATTGGCTACTTGCGGGTTTGCTTCACTTTTATTAGGTTTGATTATTTATATTATTGATATAAAAGGACATAAACGCTGGAGTGTGTATTTTGAATCGTTTAGTGTAAATCCGATGTTTATATACCTGGTGGCTGGTATTTTGAGCGTATTGCTGCGTAATATTGGTTTTATAAATTTAGGGGAATGGATATCACTACAAGGATATTTCTATTCACAATGGTCATCACCAATTTTTGGCAATTATCTTGGTTCACTCCTATTTGCTATTAGTTTTGTAACTCTCAATTGGTTTATAGGGCTTATACTTTATAAGAAAAAGATTTTTATTAAGTTGTAGAAATTGTTTTTTCAATATTCTGTCAACCAATGTATTGCATAAAGAGTTTCGTTTTCATTTCATATCAGATTCTTACTATAAAATTGTAGAAAATGTAAATGTGACAATTAACTTGAAATAGAATAATTTGAGATGAATCTATTTCAAATTAATTGATTACATTTGTTTAAAATCAATTGATTTAACTTCGTTTTTTCGTTGTTGTAATACATCTCAAGTTTTTTTTGAAAGCATCTCCGATTTATTCTGATTGATGCTTTTTTGGTATGGTCAAACTCAGTTTCTAATAAATTAATAAGGTCTAATTCCATTTCGGACAAAATAAAATAGAATGATTTTAAAATTATTCTATTTCATCACTTACATATTACTAACAAAGTTTGCTTTTTCAATTTGTTGATATTAAATTGGTTCTACCCTTAATTGTGTGGGTTTTTGTATATTTGCAAAAAACTACCC
>JACDZH010000314.1 GCA_013426815.1 Paludibacter sp. | reverse complement strand
AATGAAACATACCGTACAACGGTGCCGCCAAATGCCCATAGCCTCGGTCGTTACCAGCAAGCCGAAAAAAAAAGAAACCGAAGCACAACAAACGACAATTGAGTAAAAAATCTATAATAAAAATATACTAAAAAAAGATTCAATTTTACATTCACTTAAAACCGACAGTATGACAAATTCAGTCGCACAAAAACAAACTACCACTTCACAAAAAGACGGTCATGATAACGCTCCACAGAACACTTTTTGGATTGGAGATGTATTAATTCCAATGGCAGTTTTCATTATTGGTATTCTGATTAACTGGTTATCAAAAAAAATATCAAAAAGAAATGAACTAAAACTCTATAAACGACTAATAACTAATTGGGTAAAGTATTCCAAGAAAAGTTTGGATGATTATATTGAGTCTCTTCATAAATTTGCAATTGCGGTTCAACAAAATGAATCTCTGAATAATGCTCTTTATACCACAAATTTTATTTATGATGATAGAATAAATAAGATTCCGATTGAAAAAATAACAGATACATTGATAATAAACTTATCATCCAAGAATAAAAGTGAATCAATGAAAAATATGTACAAGTTGCTCATTGATAGTGAATTCATAGAAAAGAATTACAAGTTAATATCAACGACATACCAAACCTATTGCTCAGAATGTTCGAATTTAATGGATGAGTGGAACAAATCGATGCCTGAAGTACAGAGATTAATTGCAGAAGAATTATTGAAAAAAAATAACGATGAGCAAATAATAGAATTTCACAGAAAGTTAGACAAATTGTTGGTCACTTTATTTGCAGAACATAAAGCAACAAGTTCAAAAGAAGGATACTCTGAAATTTTAATGAACAAATGGAATTCAGAATTTTTAAAACCTGCTGAAAGTTTATGCAATGAGAAAAAATATCATTCAGAAGAAAAAAACAGGATTACAATTTATGAAATAAGTAATCTTCGTATGGTTTATGCTAAGTTTTGTATGTTAAAAGGATATAGCTCTGTTTTTATTGATATGAAAACACAAATGGAGAACGTACGTAAAGAATTATTTGATTCTATCGAATACTTTGAAAGACACAATATTAAGTGCTTTTTTCGGGTTATTTAAAAAACCAAATGTCATAACTCAAAGCAAATCAACATACTTTAATTCCTAAAATTTAATTTATCTATGAAAAAACCAATCTTATTATCAATTTTACTCATTATATCTGTATTAGGTTTTAGTCAGTCATATTTAGGATGGATTACTTCAAAGGTAAACTTTCGGGAACAACCAAGTACAGATGCTTCGATTATCAGTTCATTAAAACAAGGCACACAAATTTTCATTGTTTCCATTGATACTGATGGCGATTTTTACAATATCATTGATATTAAAACCAACACTGAAGGTTATGTCAATAAAAAATTCATAAAGATTGGCAAATTATTGAAAGAAAATGAACAAGGTATTTTCACTCCTAATGGGCAATCTACTTCCTATAATCCGGAAATTGAAATTTTCAATAACACAAAAATAATTCTCACACTTAAAATAAATGCTGAAACATTTTCTTTTAGCCCACATGAAAAACGAACTTTGACAGTATCACCTGGCACAATTAGTTATAGAGCTTCTGCACCAAATGTTATTCCAAACTTTGGCACAGAGACTATTGAAGGTAATCAAGGTTACACTTGGCAATTTTATATCGTAAGAAGATAAATACTAATAAAGATTTAGATTCAATCATTCTATGGACGCAATATACAACAATCCTTTCAGAGTTTTAGGGCTAAAAACCACAGCAAGTGATAGAGAAATAGCCAAAAGAATTTCAGACTTACTTTTATACGCAGAAATGGGCAAAGAGGTTAGATATGAATCTGATATGGACTTTTTAGGTGAAGTCGATAGGAGTTTAGATAATATAAAAGAAGCAGCTAAAAGACTTGAAAATAATGATTTAAAACTTTTTTATTCACTAATGTGGTTTGAAATTAAAGATGAGGTTGATAAGCAAGCAATAAAATATATTGAAAATTCAAACTTTGCAAATGCCATAAAAATTTTGGAGGATAACATTTTTTTTAATACTACAAATAAAAGAAATAGATATAATTATAATACTGAAAATCTTCAACATGTTAACTGGAAAACAAATTTTCAAGCTCAAAATGCCCAGTACTCTATTGAAAATATAAGAATTAGAGATACCTTTACTTCAAACACAATTCGATCAGAAATAAAAACAAATGGCAATAATCAAGATATTTTTATAATAGAAGAAACAAGGTTAGAAGTTCCATATTTTAAAAAATTCAGACTTGGCTGTGATTTTAGTTACGAAACAAATACATCTTCGAATAATCTTAGTTTTTGCTTTCTTGGAAATAACATTTTAAATACTGATTTTAGCAATAAATTTACAATAAATACAGATGGTATTTTAAAATTTCAAGCATCCTTTGAACTTGATGATCCAAGTCAACTTGAATATAAAGAAATTAAATTAGACAATTTCGCTAAAGATAAAATCCAAATAGAAATCAGTTATATTGAAAATGCTTGGAATGATGGATATATTGACATTTGGATAAATAATAATTTTGTAATTAGACTGAAAAATTATTTATTAAATATGAATTCGTTTTGGATAGAAATGTCTGGAAACCAAACTATAAAAATGTCTAAGTTAAGTTTATTCGAATTAAATTACCAATACATAAAAGAAGATATAGAACTAAATGATATTACTTATTCTTATATCAAAAATTTAGCATTAATAAATTTATAATAAGCGACTTATATAAATGCGGTTAATTTGCTCAAATCATCATTTGG
>JACDZH010000313.1 GCA_013426815.1 Paludibacter sp. | reverse complement strand
GGTTCTGTGAGAGGTTTAGGGGTGAGATTCCCCTTTACCTACTCGATTTGGTTGTAGAAGTTTTGTTCTTTGTTTTTTGTTTCTTGTTATGTAAATAAAACTGTATATGTATACAAATAAATGAAAAATGCACGTCCGGCAGCCATTTAATAGAATATGTTACCAAACGTGCATTGAGCTTTCATTTTAGTTCAATAAATTTACATTCACGTCTAAAGTCCATTTTGAAGTAGTTTCATCAATTTTTTCAATTTTACATTTTTCTGAGAAAGGATAAGGTACAGCAGTTTTAAACACAACAATACTATTATGATTAGAAATCTTTAAACTATCAAAGCCATATCCAGCCACTGCAACATGAACTGATTTATATATTTCCTTATTTGAATTTGGAGAAATCGAACCTTTTAATGTATATCCTAAACGATTTGCTTGATCATCAGTTGCACCAACAATCTCGTATGTAATAATATTGGAAGTACTATTTGATATGTAAAACAAATCTAAAGAAGGGTCATTATCGACTGTTTTATCTTTACAGCTACAACAAAGTCCAATTGTCAATAGTGTTAAATACAATAATATACGTTTCATATTAGTATAGGGTTTTGATAAATTCTGCATCCACATCACTAATAGTAGTACCGCCAGTAGATAAGTAGCCACCAGATTTATTTGTAAACCAATAGTTACCAATACTTGAGTCATATCCATTTTGATAATGCATGATTGACATATAGTCATAAGTACTTGAGTAGGTTACACTTCTTGTCTTCCATCTCCACCAAAGAAATCTTGCATATTTTTCTTCAATTTTATTATACTGACTACCCGTTTTATTGACAGTCAAATAACTATCCCTATCCGGTCGTTGATGTTCGTGTTGTAATCCTAGCTTATGTCCCATTTCATGAACAACAGTACGGTAACTTGAAATATAAGTCGGAGAGTATTTTATCCAAGCCCAACCAGATTTACCACAACCATTTGCTACTCCAGCAATACCAGCATCAAGAGTTTCTTTTTTAATTTTTACAAAACACTTAAAACCAATTGCGTATAAAAAATTATCCCACCAATTATTAGATACTTCAGAGAAAGTTACTTTTCCACCAGATTTTGTATTCCAATCATTATAACTTGTCCTTATAAAAGTTCTTTCTGTCTCAGTTATGTTACTGTCAAATTGATATGGTATTTTTCCACCATCCCACCTTTTATCATCAGAAGTGGTAAATCCATTTTTAGATTTGAATATGCCTCTTACTTTTTGGCTGGTTGCATCAATTGGACCCAAACCTTTAGAAACTCTTACAATATTAGAAAGCATTAAAGCATTCTCAGGATCGGCTTTATCGATTAAATTGTCATCGCCTACAACAATAAATTGATTGGTTTCAGTTAAGCCAGAAGGTACATCATTCTCATCAAATAATCTTTCAATTGCAGCAGGTCTTTGATTTTTAAACACCTCGGTTAAACTGTCTAATTTTTCAATTATTGCAGTACTATCTGTTGCCATTTTTGCTCTTTGAATTGAGGATTTGCCTTTAGCATTCATTTTCCCAAGATAGTTTTCAGCTTTTGATAATATATCATTCTGTATTTGAATGGTTTTTTCAGCGTTTGATAAAATTACCTCTTCAGCATTTGCAACAGCCTTTTTAGGCACACTAATTGCGTCAGCAGAATACTCATTTTTATCACAGGAAGTCAATGTAAACGCTATTAGCGCAAATAAATAAAATATTTTTTTCATTTTGTAGTTATTTTTTGAATACTTTGTAGAATTTTTCGTTTTTTATTTCCCGAAGCATTCCGATTAATTATTCATAAGTCATCACAACCGATAGGTTGTCGTTAGAAACTTTTAGTTCCACAGATTTAAGTTTGTCATGTCAAACAAACTAGAGCAATGAGTACAAGGTTAATTTGTACTCCAAAATAAATTTTTTCGTCTCGAAAACACAATTATAGGTTTGTATGTTTCCGTATTTCAGTCTCTACTATGCTTCGAGACTGAAATAATGTGCATTAACTTGTGGTCATGGTCGTCATTTTTCTTTTTTTTGCATGTTTGGTAACGACCGAGGCTATGGGCATTTGGCGGTTTGCGGGAGCATTCGCTGTCGTGGAACGACAAGGTGAATGCGGGAGCAAAGACCGCTAATTGCACGTCAGCCAGCCTGTGCCCATAGGCGTGTGTTAGGTGCAGTCCATTTCATTCAACATGTTGTCTTGTTGATAGTTAGTGTGTCTTGTTTCTGTCGTACACTCAGTTGTTTTTTCTGTATGGGTCACTGTTTGATAATTCAGGGAGCTTACTTTATAAATTAGGGTCGTTATTCCAAACTTCGGGGAGCTTGTTTCATAAATCGGGGTCGCTACTTTATAAAGTTGGGTGTCTATTCTATAAGTCGGGGAGCTTACTTTATAAATGCGGGAGACTGTTTTATGAATTGGGGAGGCTACTTTATAAATACGGGGAGCTATTCTATAAATCGGGGAGCTTATTCCACAATTTTGGGAGCTAGTTTCATATTTTAGGGTCGTTATTTGCATTTTCAATTATTCATTTTTATAAATCTGGTTGTTTGTATTGACTTGCAATCAACTCTTCACAGCTCAATGTTTTTTTTGTTTCTAACCGCTTGAAAACTTCTAAATGAGTAAAAAAAACAATGTGCTGTGACCGCTCTGCCTATTATCAAAAAGCTATAAAAGCCACTGCAAGACGTTTGAAAATAAACTATAACTTGCTGTGGCTTTTTTTGCTTTTTGGGCGATTATATTAACCTGAGTTCGGGATAAGAAAGTGTGTCAAAAAGTTGTATCATAGGAGT
>JACDZH010000312.1 GCA_013426815.1 Paludibacter sp. | reverse complement strand
GATATATAAATTTAAAATCCGACAGTTTTTAATTTTTGTCGGTCAATAGTGAAAATTAATCAATAAACTAAATCTATTGCCTTAAAATCAAACTTCATTTACTTAAAAATATGTTACCAAGAAGCCTGTGTGTTTGTTATATAAACTGAAAAAAGTACATTTGTAACATTTTAATTTATTTAAAAATATCCAACCAATTTCAATCAAATGCTTTCTAAATTTATTATTATACTTTAACGAGTGAAATTGAAAAACAATTCTATTAACAACTAACATATTAGGTTAAATTTCAAAATCAAAAATTCAACCGATTTTTATCTATTCGTTTTTTGTTTTATTTCTTCCTCCAATTGTTCTTTAGATTTACTAATGGTAACAATGTACACTCCTGCAAAAACCAAAGCTGCCGATAAGGCTTTTTCAATTCCAAAACTATAAATCCCAAAAGCCACAGCAATGAATGAAGCAACAATGGGTTGAAGATAATTGTACATACTCAAGGTGGTAGGGCGGAGAACTTTTTGCCCAATGGGGATAAGCATATAACTAATAAATGTGGCAAAAACCAACACAAAACCAATTCGCCAATAAGTATCCGAACTTAACAATCTTAAATTTGTTTTTATCAATGTTTTATAGCAGAATGGGTAACAAATAATAGTGGCAAAAAGAAACATCCACTTCATAACTGTGACTGGCGAATAGTGTGTAATAAGTTTTTTAAATACAGTGAGATAGATAGCGAAGGAAGCAACTGCCGAAAAAACAATCACATTTCCCCAAAAATTACTTTCACCCAATTTTGGCGTTTCACTAGTAAAAACTAACAATAACGCCCCCGAAGCACCAATAAAAACACCTATCGCTTTTTTAAAGGTAATTGGTTCATTTATTATAATTGCTGCCAATATCATAGTAAGAATCGGCAAAAGTGTTACCACAATAGAAGCATCTATTGGAGAAGTTATTGATAATCCTACAAAATATGGTAATTGATTCAGAACCAAAGCGAAAATAGATGCGAAAAACAACATCAAAATATCTTTTGCCGGTACATTCTCCTTTTTAATCAATATAGAAATTCCCCAAAATAATATTGTACCCCCGGCCAGCCTGAAAAAGGTAAGTGTATAAGGGCTAAGTATTTCTGGCATCAAGGTTCGCGAAATTGGCGTATTCAGTCCGAAGATAATATTTGCGAAAAAAAGTGAGATGTGCCCTGTCATTTTTTTCTTTTCCATCTGTTCAAATTAAAGTGCAAAGGTACAAAAAGTTAAGCATTAAGAATAAATTTGATGGAGAATTGAAAAATTTGACTTATAAAAAGGTAATTGCAAATAAATTTACAAGGCTGAAAAACACAAAATATGAAATGATAAACACATAATATCTTCAAACATTTTTGGCTACAATTTGCTAATTTCAAGAATAGTGCTTAGTTTTGTAGTCAATCCGAAAAATCATGCTTTATGAAAACCGATCCAAAAGAACAACGGTCACTTTTTCCCGAAGAATGTTTGTTACGTGAAATTGCACGGCAACCCCGATTGTCAATTGGAATTCCAAAGGAAAATGCCGAAGTAGAAACACGGTTAGCACTGACTCCCGAAGGTGTTGCGATAGTTACCGAAGAAGGTCATAGCGTTTATATTCAACGTGGAGCAGGTGATCCTATGTTATATTCCGATTTGCAATACAGCGAAGCCGGTGCTTTTTTGGTTGACGATGCTACCGAAGTTTTTAGTGCCGATTTGGTATTGAAAATCGCTCCACCTACGTTGAATGAGTTGAATTTGATGCACGATCGTTCAACCATTTTTTCGATGTTACAACTGAGTAATCTTTCGGCTGAATGCATTAAACTGATAATGCAAAAAAAAATGTCTGCCATTGCTTATGAATTAATAAGAGATGAACAAAAATCATTTCCGGTAGTGAGCTCTATTTCCGAAATTGAAGGCAATTCAGCCATATCAGTAGCTGCAGAAATGATGAGTAATGAACGTGGAGGAAAAGGTTTATTGTTGGGTGGTGTAGCCGGAATTTCGCCTACCGAAGTATTGATTTTGGGTGCCGGCATCGCCGGATCTGTGGCAGCACGAACAGCTTTGGCTTTGGGTGCACAGGTTAAAATTTTCGATCACGATATAAATAAATTACGCAAAATTCAACATTACCTTGGTCAACAGGTTTTTACTTCGGTAATTCATCCTACAGTTCTTTTCAGGGCATTGGCAACGGCAGATGCTGTCATTGCAAATCTAAGGTATATTAATGGATTTGAACGCTTTATGGTTTCCGAAGATTTAGTAAAAACCATGAAACCCGGTGCTATTATCATCGATATGAGTGTCGATCAGGGCGGTTGCTTCGAAACTTCAGAATGTAGAACACTAAAAAATCCGATTTTCGTAAAACATGGTATCATTCACTATTGTGTTCCGAATATTTCTGCAAGAGTAGCTCGTACATCGTCCATGGCTCTGAGCAATATTTTTGCACCCATTCTACTCAAAATAGGTCACTCAGGAAGTGTAAAATCAGCCATATCCGAAAGTTATGGGTTTAGACATGGTGTCTATATTTATGGTGGTGTTTTAGTCAATCGTCTTATTGGAGATTACTATGGAATTGCTACCAATGATATTGGTCTATTACTTGCCGGATATTAAATAAGTAGTTACAAGTATTTAATTGCGAGTTAAATGTTTGTTTATCTGAATATTAATCACTAAAAACATATCATTAATTATTACTTATTAGTGTTAATAATAAAAAAAACGCAACAATGAGAAAGTTCGTAACTACTCAGCACCCCTAAGTTGATGATACAGAATATTTTATGAAT
>JACDZH010000310.1 GCA_013426815.1 Paludibacter sp. | reverse complement strand
ACCTCAATTATCAATTGAATTTTAAAATTCTTATCCCGAACTCAGGTTAATAAGTAGTTGGAAAAAAGATGTAATAAGTTAATAATAACTATATTTTTTGACAAAATTGACTTTGAATTTAAACTCTTTTTCAATTTTCGTGTTTTAGATACTAATTAACAAGTAAACAATAAAAAATATGGCATTACAAGTAGGCGACAAAGCTCCTGCATTATTGGGAGTAAATCAGGATGGCAAAGAAATAAAATTAGCCGATCTGGCAGGAAAAAAAGTAGTTTTATATTTCTACTCCAAAGACAGCACACCGGGTTGTACAGCACAAGCATGTAGTTTGCGCGACTATTACTCCGATTTGCAAAAGGCAGGTTATGAGGTAATTGGCGTCAGTTCTGATAGTGCTGGTTCACATCAAAAATTCATTTCAAAACAAAGTTTACCGTTTAATTTAATTGCAGATACCGATAAAAAACTATCGGAACAAATGGGTACCTGGGGCGAAAAATCGATGTATGGAAGGCAATATATGGGAATGTTCCGAACTACATTTATTTTGGACGAAACCGGAACGATTACCCGGATTATACTACCAAAAGAAGTAAATACAAAAACTCATGCCGAACAAATTCTCGGTTAGTTGAAATTTATTGAAAAATTTCGATTCAATTTCGTTAAAATTTGACTGTAAGCTAAAGTTAAAATGTTTGATTTTTAAGAAAAATAAATACTGGTTTCTTCTTGAAACTTGCTTTTATTGATTAATTTTGTGGGCTCAAAAAAAATCTGACTTGTAAATGACTTTTGGGTAAATATAATTAAAACAAACCTGTAAAATATTTTCATGAGAAACAATTTCAATCCATGGCATCAAGTTGCGCCACACACCGATTCACCTGACATTGTAAAAGGTATAATTGAAATACCGAAAGGAACACGAGCTAAATACGAATTGGATAAAGAAAGCGGACTACTGAGACTCGACCGTGTTTTGTATACATCGGTTTATTATCCGGCAAACTATGGTTTTATTCCCCAAAGTTATTGTGAAGACCACGATCCATTGGATATTTTGATACTTTCACAAATAGATGTGGTTCCCTTGTGTATAGTAGAAGCAAAAGTAATTGGAGTAATGCGAATGTTGGACAACGGTGAAGCTGATGACAAAATTATTGCTGTTGCTTCGGGTGACCCGAGCGTGAACCATTACAACGACATTTCGGAACTTCCGCAGTATTTAATCTCTGAAACGATGAGTTTTTTCGAAGATTATACCAAATTGGAAAATAAAACGGTAGTTGTAGAGAAATTTTTCGATAAAAAAGTTGCCATGGAAATCATCGATGACAGTTATAAAATGTATCAGAAGCATTATGGCGAATTGCACAAATGGTTTTTTGGAGGAAAATAATACCAATTGCACACACAATATAATTCAATTTTGAGAGTCTTACAGGTTGTAAGGCTCTTGTTGTATAAAGCAAACTCAATATCAGATTTATTCATAACAAAAAACTGTATCTTTGCGGTATTAATAAAAAATTTATCATGAACTCAACAACCAATACACAATTATTTTTCGAAAAACTTAAATCATTTGTTGATAACAAAGAATTGGTAAAATTACAACTTACCGGAAAACGGAATCAATTGTCGGATTTAAAAAAGATAATAATTACGGCTGTAGAAATCAAAAAAGGTTATTGTCTGAATTTTGTGTACCGTTATAATACAATGGATATTACAAAAAACTTCGATACTCAGGAAGGACTTGATATAATTGCGAAAGCAATGGAAAATGACTTTTATAATGCTGAAATGTTTGCTAAAAACGAGCATGTAAGCCTTATTATTTTACCCAATGGAAAAGCACAAATAAAAACAATCCAACAAACATTACAAGCACAACCTACCTTAACTCATGACAGGGTAAAAGAAAGATTAATAGATACTTACAATAATATTTATTTATGTGAATTGGAAATAACCAACGCCAATGGTGAAATTCGCAGAGAAATGGGCGACAAATTCAAACAAATTAATAAATACATCGAATTGTTAGCTCCCTATTTAACAGAACTTTCAGTAAAAGAAAGTCTGCACTTTGCAGATATGGGATCGGGAAAGGGATATTTAACTTTTGCCTTATACGATTACTTATCAAATAATTTGAAGATTAAAACGAATGCAACAGGTGTAGAATATCGGGAGGATTTGGTAAATATATGTAATTCCATTGCTCATAAAGCACATTTCGAAGGACTAAAATTTATAAAAGGATCAATTGAGAAAACGGAATTGGAACATGTTGATATTTTAATTGCGCTTCACGCTTGTGATACTGCCACTGACGATGCCATTTTTCGTGGAATTAAATCGAATGCTGAATTGATCGTGTGTGCACCTTGCTGTCATAAGCAAATCAGTAAAGCCCTAAACGTAACCAACGAACTCAGCAACGTAACAAAATTTGGAATTCTGAAAGAGCGACAAGCCGAAATAATTACAGACATTATCCGTGCCATGATTTTGCAAGCTTTTGGTTATAAAACAAATGTTTTAGAGTTTATTTCGTTGGATCATACACCAAAAAATGTGATGATTGTAGGAAAAAAAACGCACAAATTAAAAAAAGATAAACAGCAGATACTAAACGACATAAAAGCTATTAAACAATTGTTTGGAAACCCTTCTGCAAATTTAAGTTTCTCATTTTCACATCCCATAAAAAAAGAATGTCGATTGTCCCTTGTGTGAAGGGATGACAGAATACCGATTCTGTCTTTGTTCTCTTTTGACAGAGTCGGAACTCTCCTGTTTTCCGCATTGGGACACCCTATAAAATTTTGACAATATTATAGAGGT
>JACDZH010000309.1 GCA_013426815.1 Paludibacter sp. | reverse complement strand
TATGAGCAAATGATAACATATTTTTACGACATTTCAATGTTGACGTGACACTAGTTCAGAAAAAATAATAGGAAGGTTATGACTATCAAACACATGGACAGGGTATTCTTTGTTTATGTTTATCATAAAGGGAAATGGCAATTCGGCCTCGCTTTTGCCATAGGAAACACCTAGACTTCCATAAACATTTTTTTCAGAAAAATTTTCGCAAGCGTCTTTCGCGCCGTGCGCGATGATGATTTTATGCACCACCATTTTTGAGCAATCAATATCAAAAGGAAATGGAATCGTTAGATTATTATCCAGAAAGATTTTTCGACCACTTCTAATATAACGTTCCGCTCCGTGTGCTGTGCGAATTTGAGAATCAATAACTTTTTTCTTCCACCGCTTCCAGTTGGTTAATTGATCATTGTCTTCTTTTGAAAACGCTAAGTTTTCTCTGTCGAAGAAAATGAATACATGATTTTCAAAAACAGCCAGTAGGTCGCAGAGTTCATCTTTATCCTCTTTGAATGGATTTGGGTAACTCCATAATTTAAGAAAAGATCGATCACAAAGACCTGCGAGCAATCTTTCTGTGGGTGTTACTCCCTCTGATTTGACAATTTTGAGTGTCATCAGTTTGTCGCACAACGTAGAGTTAATCGAGAGCCGCCTCTATTCGCAGCTTCCGCTGGAACGGTTTTGTTAATAATTTATAGTGATCTTACTACACCAGCTATAAGGAAATTCATTTGCGAAACATTACTGAAATACTTTAGTAAGTGGTTCCTGTTGCTTTTGCTTGTACTACGCGTGCCTACGGCAGAAGCCCATGAGAGCCAATCTGCTCGACCAACCCTCAAGTATTGCTCCCGTATATCTGGCATCCCAAATCTCAATTCCGGAATTTCTAGTACCTTGCTTATGCTAATATCAGTGGCATATTTGTGATCCATCAGTTTCATCAAAATTGCACTATACCCTTCAGTCTCAGGCAAATATTCTTCTGCTATTTTAGCAAACCAGAATAATAGCTCTTCGGTTATTATTTCTGACGTATCTAAATGCTTAATTATTACCCCGGCCAATGACATTTTATCTTCAATATTTTTACAAAAGTAAAAAAGCTTTTTGCTAAGATTTGGAAATCTAAGGAAAAATACTTCTAAATACTGGAGAACATCTTCACCTTTCTCACTCATAAATGTTAGTATGAGCTCCGCATCCATTTCTTCGAGGTCTGGGTTGTAGAGCAGAGAATATAAATACTCTAACTGCTCAGGATTTAAATTTAACTCATACTCAACTTCAACCTCTTCTTGGCCATTGTAAGTTTCAAAATATTCAGTCCTTACATGTAAAAGAGACTTTCTGACTTCTTCTATACTGACATCGATAGTATTAAGTGCCACCTTTCCTTGCCGAGTTTTTGAATTGTTAAAACTCAAACCTTTTTCACCAGCTAACTGTTGAAGGAGAATAAAATCATGATCAATTTTTTGTTGATTATCGGAAAAGAGGTAAATATCATCCATAAATCTAAGCATCAACTCAGACTTAAGAATTCCAGAATTGTCCAAAAATTTTAGAAATTCAGCACCAATAACTTTGCATGGATGTATACCTTGAGGCAAACAATCAATGCTACGTCCTGAGTTAATCTCTCTCAAAAATTGCCCAAGTCCTTCAACATCTGTTTGGCTTCTAACTCCATTATCAAACCATTTTACAATATCATGGTGGTACATAGAGTTGAAATATGTTGCGATATCGAGCTTTAATCCATATTTAAAGGTGACATTTGCTTTCGCGACAGATTTTTTAAATTCTCTAAACGCTTTACTTAAAGGAATTGGTTTTCCATTTTCAAAGCGGTACCCATAGCTAAAACGGTTATTTGTAAAGTCTTTCCTGAATGATGTGCGATTTCTATTGATTAAATCATAAATATAAAATTCTGAAACCGGATCTAGCTTTAATGTTCGTCTCAGATGCAACCCATGTTTTGCTGCATGACATCTAGCTTGCGGTAGGAAATGATGTGCAGATTCATTGTCGTTTAAAATTTTTTCATAAACATATTGACTCAACTCTTGAGCTGAGTGTTCAATGACAATTCTGTTAGTTTCCAAAGGGAATAATCCTTTCGGAAAATCATCTTTAAAATAATCTACCGTGTCAATAACAGATGCCATTTTTTCCCTTTGTGAATGTTTAACAAATTATTCAGTTGACCTGCATATCTCCCCGGATTGGGATGTTATACAGAAAGATGGCATCATTTTATACGCTTTGACTGATGTGGTTCCAAAGTTCACATATTTCCAAACTATCTCCATCATTAACACCGCATTCACCTTCCACACCGCATAGAATTGGCCCTGATCGCGTGGCTTCTATCCCGGAACACCCTGATTACAAGGATACCTGATATGACTTGATCCATCTAATTCCTGGCCGCGATAATCCGTTCGGCCTCGGATCTGGCCATGGCATCGGCGGCCAGGATGTCTTCCAGGGAATCTTCACTTCCTTCCTGCACCGTCTCCATGACCTGGGTCACCGTTTCGACAATCCCCGGGAAGGAAAGACGACCGGCAAGAAAGGCCTCCACCGCCACTTCATTGGCGGCATTCAAGACCGCGGGAACAACGCCCCCTTGGCGCAAGGCCTCAAAGGCCAGGGCCAGGGCGGGAAAACGATGGTAATCAGGTTCCAGAAATTGCAGGTTTGCGCATTGGGAGAGTTGCAGCGGCTTTAAGGCCAGAGGAAGCCGCTGGGGGTAGGAAAGGGCGTAGGCGATGGGGATGCGCATATCTGGAATCCCGAGCTGGGCCACCACCGCCCCATCCTGGAACTCCACCAGGGAATGGACAATGGATT
>JACDZH010000308.1 GCA_013426815.1 Paludibacter sp. | reverse complement strand
TATATACACAAATTTTTAAACACTTTTGTGACTAAAAAAACACACTCTAATTAGTGATGATATTAAAACACTTTATGAAGAAAAATACATTTCGATTTTTCCTAATAAACGTATTAAACAGCAGGAAACTGAATATTCTTTATCAATTGGAAATGTTAAAATTATCAGAAAACAAGAAATAAATGCCATTTACAGTGCAAAAGTATGAGTTGCCGGTGTTTTGCAATTAAATTCAAATGTAGAAATTATAGAACTTGGAACAGATAATGTAAATGTAGTTGATAAATCAATAATAAAACAAAAAAGAGATTTTAAAATCACTTTTGATG
Organism: Paludibacter sp.; assembly: GCA_013426815.1. Classification (GTDB taxonomy): domain Bacteria; phylum Bacteroidota; class Bacteroidia; order Bacteroidales; family Paludibacteraceae; genus Paludibacter. The sequence continues at coordinate 2,598 of JACDZH010000308.1, read as the reverse complement.
ATGGACAAATATTACGCTTACAGAACTAATGAGAACTTCATTAGAACCATACGTAATTTGTTTGCATCATTGCTTCAAGCTAGTTTTGCTTCAAGTATTGTAGATGTAATTGTCTGGGACGTTTACATAAATAAACGATATTTTCAGTAAATATAGGAGTTTTAAGTTTAAATGAAAAGGAGTCTAAATGAAATTGTAAAATTTTTTATGAAAAATAAAATTTGTAGGGGAAGTTATAGAACTTCCCATATTTAAATAATTAATAATTGGAAATGAAACACTTAGAATACAAATCGACCAAAATTAAAAATATAGAATATATTGTATTTACAATGATTTGGTTGAGCATTTTTTCAATACCCTTTTTCCAAAACAGACAATTAGATGTTATTGATTGGGGTAAAGTAACGGGAGAATGGTTAAGAATGTCATCGTTTTTATTGATCTTTTTAATCAATGCATATATTTTGGTTCCCCGATTGTTGTTTCAGAAAAAATATATTTCTTACATTGGATTTACTTTGCTTTTTGTAATAATAGTAATCGGAATTATCATTTCCATACAACTAATTCTACCATCACCTGAACCTTTGGCAATGCCACCTATGAATTTAGGACCAGGAATGCCTCCAATGGAATTAGGTTCAAAAATGCCTGCACCAATGGGGTACAGACCACCCTCTGCACCATTTCAAAAGTCAATTTTTATGGCATTCACTGACAATTTTATTATTTCAATTTTGGTTATTGCTGCAGGTACTGCATTCAAAATGATAATGCAATGGCTCAATGAAGAAGGCAGACGCAAAGATGTTGAGAAAGAACAATTGAAAACCGAACTCGCACTATTAAGACATCAGGTGAGTCCTCATTTTTTTATGAACACGTTAAATAATATTCATTCTTTAGTGGATATAAATACCGATACAGCGAAGGATGCAATAATTCGGCTGTCAACCTTGATGCGCTATTTACTTTATGATACTGCTCTTGGTCAAACAAGCTTAAATAAGGAAATTGAGTTTATTGAAAGTTATATAACTTTGATGCAATTACGATTCTCTAAAAAAGTTACAATTTCGGTCAGAGTTCCAGCAAATATTCCTGATATTCAGATTCCACCAATGCTTTTCATTTCATTTCTGGAAAATGCATTTAAACATGGTGTGAGTTATCAAGCTGAATCATTTGTAATTTTCAAGCTTGAAATAGTTGATAATCAATTGAATTGCAATATTAAAAACAGCAAACACAAAAATAAAGAAAATCTAGATAAAAGCTACTCTGGAATTGGATTGACAAATATAAAAAAAAGTCTGGATTTGCTTTTTAAAGTAGATTTTACACTTAATATACTGGAGAATGAAAAGGAATTTGAAGTTCAACTAAATATCCCCATTTATGACAATAAAATGCTTGACCATTGACGATGAACCCCTTGCATTAAAGCAATTGGAATCATACATAAATAACACTCCATTTCTGGAAACAGTTGCCCTCTGCCAAAGTGCATTCGAAGCTATGGAATATCTCAGTAATAATGAGATTGATTTAATGTTTGTAGATATTAATATGCCTGATATTAACGGAATGGATTTTGTGAAATCACTCACAATAAAACCACAAATTATTTTCACAACAGCTTACAGTGAATATGCCATGGAAGGTTTTTATGGTAGATGCCATTGATTATATTCTAAAACCAATAAGCTGTGCAAGTTTTCTGAAAGCTGTAAACAAAGCTAAAACATGGTTTGAACTCAATCAAAAACAAACAGAAATTATTCAAACCACTCAAGATTGTCTTTTTGTAAAATCAGAGTATAAATTGGTTCGTATTCTATTGTCAGATATCAAATATATTGAGAGTGCCAACGAATATATTCAAATACATTTGATTCATGATCAACCTGTTACAACGCTCATTCGCCTAAAGTCAATGGAAGAACAATTACCTAAAGAAAAATTTATGCGGGTACATCGTTCTTTTATTGTTAATCTGGATCAAGTGAAGGTAATAGAACGGAATCGAATTATTTTCGATCAAAAAACATATATTCCCATCGGTGACCAATACAAAGAAATTTTTCAAGCATTTATTGATAAAACTTTCTTGATATAGACACTTATAATAAGCCTCAAAGTTAAAGACACAAATTCACGATTTTCATCAGACAATAGAATATTTTTAAATCGAAATTAAGACTCGTCTTTTGTTTGTGCTTTAAGAAAAACAGGAAGTTATTTAGTACAGAATACCGTAAAATATATTGGTTATTCTGCTTTTGATGGTTGTACCGGAATTATATCAGTAATCTTATCAAATTCGTTTACCAATATAGGAAAATATATATTTGAATATTGTACTGTCATTAGTTAGATACAAATTCCTAAAAAGTCAACGAGTATTTCTAGTGTTACATTTTATTGTTGTACAAATTTAACCAAATTCAGTATTGCCATCCAACAACCACCTGTTGTAGATTATTACACATTCGATTTGGTAAAAAAAATCCAGAAGTAAATTAATTTTGCCTACCTCAACTAGTGTTATGTTAATTATGATATAACGTATATATTTATTATCTTTGCAGCAAA
>JACDZH010000307.1 GCA_013426815.1 Paludibacter sp. | reverse complement strand
TGATATAATATTGATTAACAATAGGTTTGATGTTTTTAAGCAGACACTAATTAAAGCTTTGAAGAAATTCCCCAATGTAAACTCACACTTCCTGGGCGACAGCATGCGTGTGTTCAACAAAGTGCATTTAGGCTTGTCTGTTGATACTGAACGTGGCTTGTTGGTTCCTGCTGTACTCAATGCAGATGATTTATCAATCATCGGTTTATCTAATCAAATGAAAGAAATTGCCAATCAGTGTAAAAAAAGGAGCTATTTAGCCAGAATTATTGGCAGCCGAAGCGGCAACTTCCACGGTTTCGAACCTTGTAGCTTATGGTGTAGAAATGTTTACTCCGGTAATAAATCTTCCACAATCGGCAATTTTAGGGGTAAATACCATTGTTCCTCGTCCAAAAGATTTGGGTGATGGCGTTTATGGATTTGTACCTTATATCGGATTGAGTTTGACCTACGATCATAGTTCGTTGGATGGTGGCGTAGCAACACGCTTCATGAAACAAATAGCTATTGAGATTGAAACGCTAAGCCCCCTAACCCCCGAAGGGGGAATAGAGAGCATATTCTCATAAATTATTTTCTATACCTCCTTCGGGGGATTTAAGGAGTATTTTAATAACCATTAAAAATGTTTCCCGCATGGGAAGTCCCCCTTCTGGGGATTTAGGGGGTTTTATTATGTTTGATTTAATCATTATCGGTGGTGGTCCAGCCGGATATGTAGCTGCAGAACGTGCAGGACATAAAGGACTGAAAGTGTTGTTGTTCGAGAAAAAGACCATGGGTGGTGTTTGTCTCAACGAAGGTTGTATCCCAACAAAAACTTTACTTTACTCAGCAAAAACCTACGAAAATGCTTTGTACGGCGATAAATACGGTGTGTATGGCGAAAATATTCGTTTTGATTTTGCCAAAATCATGGCTCGCAAAAATAAGGTTGTAAAAAAACTGGTTGCGGGTGTTGAAGGTAAAATGAAAATGCAACACGTAACGGTGGTAAAAGGCGATGCTATTATTGTAGGTCGCAGTCCAAAAGGCGTAGAAGTAAGTTGCGCTGGCGAAAGCTATTTGGCAGCAAACTTACTTATTTGCACCGGCTCCGAAGCATTTGTCCCACCAATCCCGGGATTGGCTGAAGCTGGTGATTTAATTCTTACGAACCGTGAAATTTTAGATTTGAAAGAACAACCAAAATCGTTATTGATAATCGGCGGTGGCATTATCGGGATGGAATTTGCCAGTTTTTACAACAGTTTGGGAACAAAAGTAACTGTTATCGAAATGCTTCCTGAAATTTTAGGCGGTTTGGATTTCGAAATTTCGTCCATGATGCGCGATATTTATGGTAAAAAAGGAATTGACTTTAACCTGAATGCCAAAGTTGTAAAAGTAGAAGGAAATAAAGTGATTTTCGAAAAAGGGGGTGAAACTCTGAGTATCGAAGGTGAAAAAATATTGGTGAGCGTTGGTCGTCGTCCGGTAACAAAAGGGTTTGGATTGGAGAATCTGAACGTTGAGTTATTCAAAGGCGGCATTAAAACCGATGAAAAAATGCGCACCAATGTGCCGAACGTTTTTGCGGCAGGCGACGTAACCGGTTTCTCTCTATTAGCTCACACAGCTAGTCGCGAGGGTGAAGTGGTTGTAAACAACCTTACCGGACGTGCCGACCGTATGCGTTACAATGCAATTCCAGGCGTGGTGTATACCAATCCTGAAGTAGCTGGCGTTGGCGAAACCGAAGAATCGGCCAAAGCAAAAGGCATTGCATTTAAAGTAGCAAAATTGCCAATGGCTTATGCCGGACGTTTTGTTGCAGAAAACGAAGGTGGCAGCGGACTTTGCAAAGTATTGGTAGGCGAAAAACACGGCGAAGTAATCGGTGTTCACATGTTGGGAAATCCTTGCAGTGAAATGATTTACGGCGCTTGTATGGCTATCGAACAAGAAATGACCTTAGAACAATTACAAGAAGTGGTTTTCCCACATCCAACTGTAAGTGAGATTTTTAAAGAAACAATATTTGCATTCTAAAAACCTCTCCCCAGCCCTCTCCAAAGGAGAGGGAGCGAGCGTTTAGTACGAGTATTTTATAAAAACTAAAATTCCTATTTTAATAATCGAAAAAATAAAAAAAATATAATATAAACTTTCTCACTTTCACTCACTTGATTAAGTGTGTTTTCCCTCTCCTTTGGAGAGGGTCGGGGTGAGGTCATATTAAACATAATGCCAAAAGTACAATTCATTGATCCGTCAGAAGCACGGAAGCCTGGTTTTGTGGAATTTCAACCCATTCCGGTTAATCAATACCAAAAAACTGTAAAAGACGAAAAGGGGTTTTTTACCGACGAAGAGTTCAAAGCCATTTATCATGACATGGCCCTTATTCGTGAGTTCGAAACCATGTTGAACCTTATCAAAAATAAGGGAGAATACAACGGAACTTCGTACAACCACCCTGGTCCTGCTCACTTGTCTATCGGACAAGAATCATCCGCAGTAGGTATGGCGTGGACATTACCCGTCGACGATTTTATCTTTGGTAGTCACCGCTCACACGGCGAAATTTTGGCTAAAGGTATGTCGGCTATTCATAAACTGAGCGACAAAGAGTTGACCGATATTATGGAGTCGTTTTTTGATGGCGTAGTGTTGGCTGTTGTGAAAAAAGACTTTACAGGTACTACCAAAGAATTGGCTCGCCGTTTCTTGGTTTACGGTACATTAGCTGAAATTTTCGCCCGCGAAACCGGTTTTAACCGTGGTTTAGGTGGTTCTATGCACGCTTTCTTTACGCCGTTTGGTGTTTATCCTAACAATGCGTTGGTAGGTGGTTCGGGAGATATTGCCGTTGGTGCTGCTTTATACAAAAAAATAAACCTCAAACCCGGAATGATATTTTAAACGTCATATATAATTACGCATATAATTTGTATCTTTGCAAACCAAAACAAAA
>JACDZH010000306.1 GCA_013426815.1 Paludibacter sp. | reverse complement strand
TCAAATTCATAAAATATTCTGTATCATCAACTTAGGGGTGCTGAGTAGTTACATATCTATAGACTTCCAAAAATATAAAAATTTACTTTCTAACTTTGAAGATAATTAAAGTTTGAACTCACCATTTTTACATTCAAAGCATCATTGACACTGATTTAGACTTTATAAAATCGCAATTATCAAATTTGCACAACCATCACATTTTTCGTACTTTTGCACAATATTTCAAAGCAAAACAAAACCCACCAATGGAAAAAATTATCATCCTCGATTTTGGTTCGCAAACCACTCAATTGATTGGTCGTCGACTCCGCGAACTGAACGAATATTGCGAAATTGTACCATTTAACAAATTTCCAAAAAACACTGACGACATAAAAGGTGTGATTCTTTCGGGCAGTCCGTACTCGGTTTATGATCCAACAGCTTTCAAGACTGATTTGAGCCAAATTCGTGGAAAATTTCCGGTATTGGGTATTTGCTACGGAGCGCAATTTATGGCTTATACATCAGGTGGAAATGTTGAATCGGCAGGCTCCAGAGAATATGGTCGTGCAAATCTCAGTTTTATCGACAGTCATGATTTATTACTGAAAGACATTCTGCCCGGATCTCAAATTTGGATGTCACACGGCGATAGTATAACTTTAATACCTGCAAATTTCAAGAAAATTGCCAGTTCCGATGATGTGGAATTGGCAGCATTTAAAATTGACAGTGAAAAAACCTGGGGTGTACAATTTCATCCCGAAGTTTTTCATACACTCGATGGGACACAATTGCTCGAAAATTTTCTGAATATTTGCGAATGTAAACGCGATTGGTCGCCCGCTTCGTTTGTCGAATCGACAGTTGCACAATTGAAAGTACAGTTGGGTAATGACAAAGTATTGCTTGGACTTTCGGGTGGTGTCGATTCGTCGGTAGCCGCTGTATTACTCAATAAAGCCATTGGTAAAAATCTGACTTGCATATTTGTTGATCATGGTTTATTGCGCAAAAATGAGTTTGAAAATGTAATGAAAGATTACGAACATTTGGGTTTGAATGTGATTGGTGTAAATGTAAAAGAAAGATTTTACAAAGCTTTAGCCGGCATCTCTGACCCTGAACAAAAACGTAAAATTATTGGTGCAGGCTTTATCGACGTTTTCGACGAAGAAGCACACAAAATAAAAGATGTAAAATGGTTGGCACAAGGCACCATTTATCCCGATATTATTGAATCGCTTTCAATTACGGGAACGGTGATTAAATCGCACCACAATGTCGGTGGATTACCCGAAAAAATGAACTTAAAACTCTGTGAACCTTTGCGTTTACTTTTCAAAGACGAAGTGCGTCGTGTAGGAACTCAATTGGGTATGATGCATCACCTGATTAAACGTCAACCATTTCCAGGCCCGGGATTAGCAGTGCGAATTTTGCGAGATATAACACCCGAAAAAGTACAGATGTTGCAAGAAGCAGATGATATTTTTATCAGCGGTCTGCGCGAATGGAATTTATACGATAAAGTATGGCAGGCCGGTGTAATTCTGCTTCCCGTTCATTCGGTAGGTGTAATGGGTGATGAACGCACTTACGAAAATGCAGTTGCTTTACGGGCAGTAACATCCACCGATGCCATGACAGCCGATTGGGCACAACTTCCATACGATTTTCTGGCAAAAATGTCCAACGAAATTATCAACAAAGTTAAAGGCGTAAACCGCGTGGTGTACGACATAAGCTCAAAACCACCTGCAACTATTGAGTGGGAATAAAGCCCCCTAAATCCCCCGAAAGGGGGACTTTAACGACTGACTCTCTAAAAAAAATTTTTTAAACCATACTATCTACAAAGTCCCCCTTTCGGGGGATTTAGGGGGCTTTTAATGATTGACACTCACTCCCATATATATTCCGAAGAATTTGACACCGACCGTGCTGAAGCCATACAACGTGCAAAAAATATTGGTGTGAAACATATTATTTTGCCCAATATAGATAGCGAATCATTGTCCCGAATGTTAGCCCTGGAAGCTGAATACCCTGATTTCTGTCATGCAGCTATCGGCTTACATCCAACAAGTGTTAAGGAAAATTATGAGTTAGAATTGGCATTGGTAAAATCTGAATTGGAACGACGAAAGTGGATAGCAATTGGCGAAATTGGCATCGATTTATATTGGGATAAAACAATATTAGCAAAACAAATAGTTGTTTTTCGACAACAAATTGAATGGGCATTACAATATAATTTGCCCGTAATCATTCATGTCCGTGATTCATTTCGTGAAACGATGAATGCACTTGAATCTTTTAAAAACAAAGGATTAACAGGCGTTTTTCATAGTTTTACGGGGACAATTGATCAAGCAAATGAAATTATTAATTTCGGTGGATTTCTATTGGGTATCAATGGTATTGTTACTTTTAAAAATTCCGGTTTAGCAACCGTTGTGGAGCAAATTGTTTTAAAACATATTTTGCTCGAAACCGATTCGCCCTTTTTAACTCCGGTTCCTTTTCGGGGAAAGCGAAACGAAAGTGCAAATGTGTACCTGATTTGTGACAAATTAGCCGATGTCTACAACCTTTCACACGAACAAATCGACGAACAAACTACCCACAATGCAAAATCACTGTTTGCAATCTGATTTTTCATTTTATTATCTCGTATAATTTTTATACTTTTGCAATTCCAAAAAAAACGGAGAGGTGCTCGAGCGGTTGAAGAGGTGCGCTTGGAAAGCGTATGTACTCCAAAAGGGTACCGGGGGTTCGAATCCCTTCCTCTCCGCATTTAATTTTGATTATCAGCATATTACATTTTATAGGGACAAAATAAGGGATTAAGAAACTTATTTAGTCCCTATTTTTTTTATTTTGACTAAATCAAGTTGTTTTCGGTGGTATATCAAAAACTATCAACTAATTAGAGTGTGTTTTTTTAGTCACAAAAGTGTTTAAAAATTTGTGTATA
>JACDZH010000305.1 GCA_013426815.1 Paludibacter sp. | reverse complement strand
CACCTCTTCTGCGTCGTCGCGGCTGCAAAGACTGGAGATGTATGCGGTTGTTCTATTACGGCAGTGGTTGAGCGATGAGCCGTGGAAGCAGATGGACAATATTCTGATATACTGTTTTTTGGGAAATAAAATGGATTTGACGTGGAGTTTCTTATTCCTGGCTGGCTGAATATTTGCACTGTGGTTCTATTGATTTGTCCCTGTATTTAACGGATTCATGGCACCGCCATAGATCTGAACAAAAAAAGGGGGTTAAGCAATTACTTGCTTAACCCCCTTGCATTTACTGGTGCCGGGACCAGGAATCGAACCAGGGACACACGGATTTTCAGTCTGTGTTTCGAGCAAATATCTAAAAATATCTTTTAATATTTACCCTGCCTTATCAAGCATTTATCCTTGACACGATTTCCCCTTGTGGTACAATCTTGTAAGAAATAACCCCTATTTTACCGTTCAAAATATAACTGGCATATAACTGAGGGGTTTACGGATTGTTTCTGAAGACCTGCTGATTTTTTTTGTCATTATGGCGTAAAAGACCCACGGATTTTTCAAGTCATGACATAACCACCTGATACAAAAGCATATAACTGGCATATAACTGAGAACAAATTCAAGGAGGCGATCATGGGCAAGGAAAACACTTTTAAATTCACTGAGGAACGACTGAGGACTATTTCAATTCCGGCTACTGGCAAGCGAGAATATTACAACGACACCACCGAAAAGGGGCTGCGCCTGGCAGTGTCTGGAACGGGCGTGAAGTCCTTCCAGTTTCAAAGATGGAGCCCTGAGAAGCAACGGCCCGTCATTGTCACCCTGGGCAAGTGGCCCGACCTACCATTGAATTCAGCACGAGATAAAGCCAATGCCATGAGGCAAGAGATCAGCAAGGGCAATGATCCTCAAGCAGAGAAAAAAGAGAAGCGCGACACCTTGACCGTGGCTGAACTCCTTGACCGATATATCACTGAGCATTCAATTCCACATAAGCGATCCGCCAAGGATGACCAGGCTATGATCCGCCTGCACCTGAAGCCGACGTTCGGCACCCGGCGCGTCAACGAGCTTACACCTGAGGCAGTGCGATCCTGGCACAACGGCCTGACCAAGACCATGAAACCAGCATCCTCTAATCGACACCTGGCCCTGTTGCGATCCGTTTATAACGTCATGCTGCCCGACCTTCCCAATCCATGCCGTGGCGTCAAGATGTTTAAGGAGTATTCCCGCGACCGATTCTTACAACCAGAAGAGCTTGAAAGTTTCTTCCTGGCCATCGAGAATGAACGCGCCACCGGGAACCCGGATATTGCCGACTACCTGCTGTTAAGTATCTTCTCTGGCGCAAGGCGCTCTAACGTGTTGGCTATGCAGTGGAATGATGTTGATTTCAGCCGGGAACAGTGGCGCATTGCTGGCGAGGATTCAAAGAACAAGAGCATCATGCTTGTTCCTCTGGTTGGTGAAGTCCTGGAGATTTTGACCAGGCGGCGGCTGACCGCTTCCAGCGTCTTTGTATTTCCAAGTCACGGCAAGACCGGCCACATGGTAGAACCTAAAAAGGGATGGGACAGAATAAAAAAGACTGCTGGCCTTGCCGACGTTCGCCTTCACGATCTGCGTCGAACCATGGGCAGTTATCAGACGATCAGCGGCGCGTCAACGGCCATCGTCGGTAAGACCCTGGGACACAAGAACCCGGCAAGCACGGCGGTCTATGCAAGGATGACCCTTGATCCTGTTCGTGAAGCCATGGAAAAAGCGGTTGCGCTGATGAAGATGCCAGTGGAAAAGAAGGTGGTGAATATCACCGGCGGGAAATAACCATCTTGTTCTATACTAATAAGTGGTATATATTATGACATGGAAAGTGAAGTTTACCGGCAAGGCCCAAAAGCAGAAAGAGAAGCTGCCTGTCAAGGTTCAGCTCATTCTTTATGACCTGGCAAGGGACATTGAAATGTCTGGCCCTGTTCGTGGTGACTGGCCTAATTATTCCAAGCTGTCTGATTCAGAGCATCATTGCCATTTAAAAAAAGGAAACCCGACCTATGTGGCCGTATGGCGGGAAGTAAAAAACGAAATTCGATTGATAGAGGTGATTTATGCCGGTAGCCATGAAAAAGCCCCATACTGAAGAAGATATGGTAACAATCCGCTTGCGTGTTCGCCGTGGCAATGCGTCAAAGATCAAGTCTTATGCCTATTCTGTTGAGAGTGAAGGGGAGCCGACGTTTACCCTGGAAGAGGTCTTTCCTGAGCTGGCAGGCAAGGAAAAACAAGTTTATCTGCGTGGCATTCGCTACCGGGAAGACCTTACCCAGAAACAACTTGCAGACCTGGCAGGGATTCCGCAACGGCATATCTCTGAAATGGAGAATGGCAAACGGCCTATCGGTAAGGAGAATGCCAAGAAACTGGCCAAGGTACTGAACGCTGATTATCGGATGTTTCTGTAATATTTTTCAAACTGGATAGGTTGATCCCCGAAAAGCCGTTACCTTGACGGCCTGCCAGTTTGATTTTTATCAAGGTTTGACCATAAGGAGGTTGCGAGTGACGCTATATCCAGAAAAAATGACCCCATCCCAGGCGGCTATTCTAATTGTTTCACAATGCCAAAATCGTGGAAATGATCAATACAAGCTGAAATCATCGGAAAAAATCACAGATTACCCCATTGAATATTCTGTGGCTCTGGATGCAATTTGTGAGGCCATAGACAATAAGGCTTTGCCGTGGGAAGACGGGCACAATGGCATGCTTTTAATCTGGGAAAACGGTTTCGGAGCAAAATTTAATTGTGAAAACATACTGGTTGCAAAGGCAGATTTAAAAAAATGGTTGGAAGAATTTCACCCAGAATTAAAGCCTGCTTTTTTATTTGGTTCTGACGATCTACAAGTTTCCCTTCCGTTGAATCCAGCCGAAAGAAAGACAGTGGCGAAGCTAATTTTTGCCATGGCTGTTGATT
>JACDZH010000304.1 GCA_013426815.1 Paludibacter sp. | reverse complement strand
CGTCAAATTCATAAAATATTCTGTATCATCAACTTAGGGGTGCTGAGTAGTTACAATTAACTATTATCTTATATGAAACTCAAAATAATAGATAAATAAGATTAATTTAAATATTGGACTTGGGACTTGGTTTATTCAATCTTGGATTTCCTTTTTGCTCTCTTTTTTTATTTTTCCTATTAAACAAAACATCTTTTGATTCGACCAATTTTAGAAAATCCTCAGTAATATCAAGTTTTCCTTTTGAAAGTTCACGTAGGTCGTCAAATATTTTTCGATCGTCAATTACTTCTTTGTTCCAGGTTAGGAAACACTTTTTCATTTGATTAGCAATTAACCTAATGAGTTCATTTTTCTCATCACCTTCGGGATAAGTAGCTACCTTTTCAATCATCTCTTCCAATGTTCTACCATAGTGCTGGTAACGTATACGTGACTTTTTATATGGAATAGATTCGGGACGGGTATACAAGTTTTCTGCCAGCAATATTTCGTACGGAAAATCAATATCCAATTTAAAATCGGACATGATGGCTACATGATCCCACAGTTTATGTTTAAAATCGTTCACATCGCGTAAATATGGAAACAAATTTCCCATAATATTGATAATGGTTTGAACACAACGGGTGCGTTCTTCACGATTTTCAATGGTTTGAGCAAAAGCCACCATTTGTTGTATGTTTCGCCCATATTCGGGCATAATTAGTTTTCCTTGTAATGTGGGATATTCCATTTTTTTCTTATAATTTTTGATTTTTTACAAAAGTAATATTTTTTTCAATAAACTTCTTTATCTGCACAAGATTATGCTTGGATAGGGTTTATAAAAACTTTTAACTTTTTAATCCATTCATAAACCTTTTTTTACTTCACTTCTTTCATCAGATAAATAAGGGTAGGGAAGTGGTCGCTATATCCGTTTGTCCATGTTCCGCCTGCAAGTGTACGCAAAGGTGAACCTTTAAATCTCCCTTCTTGCTGAATGAGGAAACTACGGTTAAAAACTTCTGCTTTCCAAAGTTTTAGTTTACTGCAGTCACTATTAGCCAACTCATTTGAAACTATAATCTGATCGAACAAATTCCATTGATCGTTATATGCTAACGAACCTACACCCTTATCAAGTGTTTTCCATAATGAATTATATAATTCACCTGCTTTTACATCATTGATATCTTTCTTTGCACCCAAAATTTTTGCACAACTATCATTAAACGGATCATCATTCAAATCGCCCATTATAATTATTTTTGCTTTGGCTTCAACTTTGAAAAGTGAATCGGCAATAAAACGTGTTAGTGCCGCTGCTGCATTTCTTTTTGGACGAGAATTTAATACTCCACCACTTCTCGATGGCCAGTGATTGACAATAATATGTACCTTTTCGCCTTGCAAATATCCACTGACCATCAGTTGATCACGAGTCAGAAAATTAGTATCTGACATGCGCAAATGATACGATTTACTGTTTGTTACTACAAATAATTTTGGATTATAAATCAAACCCACATCTATTCCACGAAGGTCGGGACTATCGTAGTGAATAATTTGGTATGAACGCTTTGATAAATCAGGTTGTTTAATTAATTCTTCCAACACACCACGGTTTTCAATTTCTGAAACACCAATAATTGCAACCCCATTAGGTGAATAATCCAATCCGATTTGCGAAATAGCATAAGACATCCTTTGTAGTTTGGAATTGTATTTTTTTGTATTCCATTTATTAATTCCAAAAGGTGTATATTCCTCATCATTTACGTTTTCGTTGTTTATAGTATCGAAAAGATTTTCCAGATTATAGAAGGCAACACAAGTTAATTGTACTTTTACTTTGATGTCAGTTTTTTTTTGTTCTGAATTTTGTGCAAAACTTGTAAAAGTTGAGAATATTGTAAATGTAACGAAGATAATAATTGATTTTTTTTTCATAAAGGTTTTTGTTAGAAAAATATGAAAGTATTCTAACGACAACAAAACAGACAACAAAAGTGAGAAAAAAAAGTGAAAGAAAAAAACCAAATAATGAAAATTATTTGTATTGAACTATTATAAGTAAGCAATAGTTTGATTTTCAATTGATTGAAATTTATTTTTCTAAAATTATAAAATTTTCAAAATTGAGTTTGCACTAAAAAGTAAATTTTAAACTTGTTTACCAACAGGTAGGCTAAAAGATGCAAGGTTGCGAAGTAATAAAGGTATAATATATTTGAACGTTCTGTATTTGTATCTTTGTCGTCTTAGTACTTCCTTGTCAGTAAACAAGTTCAAAAAATGGAATTTTGACTTTTAGAAGTAAACTGTTTATTTGAAAAAAAATTTAGTGCTAAAATCTTAATTAAAAATTGGTTTGTAGTTACATTATTTAAGTCTGATGATTGTAAAAAAATGTAATATACTATCAAATCATAAGGAATATTTAATTTAATGAATATCAGCTAAATTTCCCAAATATGTTTAAATACTTTTAACAATAATCACTTTATTGATACATTAATTAAAAAAATGATTAATTATTTATACAAAATTTATACGAAGTTAAAAAAGGTCGTATATTTCAAGCCTTTTTGAGTTAAATTTCAATAAGAAAATCAATTTCAAATTTTGTACAAAATAAATTATTAAGAATCAATTGTATGAGTAAACTTTCGCTATTAATTTTTGTATCACTATTGGCATCGATTTCAATTTTGGCACAAACTTCTGTAAAATGTGTAAGTAAAGATGTGGGCACTGGAAGCCCGATTCAGGGTGTTAAAATTCCCTTTAACAAAAAAAATATTTCGATACTGACCAATACCAATGGAGAATTCACCCTAAGTGCTTTGGAGGCTGGTGACTAAGAACTTAGTATTTCGAGAGATAGTTAATTTACTCAGATAAAATGAGTGAATCTTAAATTCGGAACTAAACATGTTTTAGGTGTTTTTTCCTGTTTTACGCATGACAATTATTAACACTTATAACAATCAAATAATCA
>JACDZH010000303.1 GCA_013426815.1 Paludibacter sp. | reverse complement strand
TCCACGACAGCGAATGCTCCCGCAAATGAAACATACCGTACAACGGTGCCGCCAATGCACTTAGCCTCGGTCGTTAGCAGCCATTTTATAAAAAAAAGAAAAGACAAAACTTTAAGCAAATTATTATGACATTGACCGAAATCAGACTTATCGTTAAAGACATCATTACAGACATTGAGAAAAATCAGGGAAATTACACATACAGAAAGTATGAAACTTTTTTTGACAGAATCGGGATGTTAAATCGCAGAAATTTTGAGATTCTTACAAAATTTGAAAGGCAATTTAAAAACAATCATATAACTTTTGGTATTGGTAATGAGAAATTTAAGCATTTATCTGATTTTACAAAAGGAACAACCATAACATTTAGACAAGAGCTAATGGAAAAAACAGAAAACATCTCAGAAAAGACAGAGAAAGTAAAATTTGCAGGTAAAGTAAATATTTCAAACTCGGAAAGCGGAATAACTCCGTACGAACACCAAGAAAAAGCGTTCTACAATCTTCAAAAACAAATTGTAAAAACCAACAAAACTCCGTTTGCTGGTTTGTTGGTTTTGCCAACAGGTGGTGGTAAAACCTTGACAGCAGCTATGTGGATTGCAAAAAACTATTTGGATAAAGGCAAGAAAGTGTTGTGGGTTGCTCACCGTCACGAGTTATTGGAACAAGCAAAAAGCACATTTTCTGACAAATTGGCTTATCGTGATATATTTGCGAATAAATCCCATTTTAATTACCGCATAATTTCGGGCATTCACGACAAACCGATTAATATCAAAGAAACTGATGATTTAATAATTTCGAGTAAGGACAGCTTAAATGCTGGTTTTAACCATTTAAACAGACTTTGGATTGATGGAAAAACAGTCGAAATATTTTTAGTAATTGACGAAGCACACCACGCCACAGCCAAAACATATCGCAAACTGATTCAGAATGTCAAAAATAGTGTTTCGACTTTTAGGTTACTTGGATTAACAGCAACACCAACCCGTACAGCACTGAATGAGCAAGGATTATTACAAAAAGTTTTTCCCGATGATATTATTTACAAAATTGATTTACGTTCGTTAATTCGTTTGGGAATTCTTTCCGAACCAATCTTTGAAGATGTTCAAACTGGACAAAACTTCATAAAAGACTTGACAGACAAACAAATAGAAGAAGTCAATAAATTTGATATAAATAGTATCGGTGAAGGAATTGCCGAAACCATTGCAAACAACAAGGACAGAAATCATTTAATTGTCAGTAAATATGTTTTAAATAAAGACAAATACAAACAAACAATTGTCTTTGCTTTGAATGTTGACAACGCAATTGCTTTAAAAAAATTATTTCAAAATCAAGGAATTAAATCCGAATATGTAATTTCTAATGTAAAAGATGCAGTGACTGGCGTTACTTCAAATTTTACAAAAGAGAATAAAGAGAAAATTGATAATTTCAGAAACGGAAACCTTGAAGTTTTAATCAACGTAAATATTTTGACAGAAGGAACTGATGTTCCGAATGTACAATCTATATTCTTGACTCGACCAACCATTTCAACTGTTTTAATGACACAGATGATTGGACGTGGATTAAGAGGTTTACGAGCTGGCGGTACGAAAGATGCTTATATTGTGAGCTTTATAGACGAATGGCAAGATAAAATTGCTTGGGTTAATCCTGAAAAACTGTTTATTGAAGAAAATATTGACTTCAACGATGTTGACAAAGAAACTAAAAAACAACTTATTCGCCTTGTTTCTATTAATAAAATTGAAGAATTTGCAATTCTCACAAACCAAATTATTGAACCAGAAATTAAAGAAGAATTAGAGAAATTGGACTTTATTCAGCGTTTCCCAAAAGGTATTTATCAGTTCAGGTATTTAGAACAAACAGAAGATGAACCTAAAGAAATAAATTGCGAGGTTTTAGTTTATGATAATATTGAAGAATCATATAAAGAATTTCTTAAGGCTCTACCAGGTTTTTTTAATTATCATAAATTGAACGACCGTGACAGTCTGACAGAAAAAGAGTTAGATATTCTGTCTTCAGAAGTAGAAAATGAATTTTTCAAAGGAACAGACAAATATCCTGCGTATCGTTTGCAAGATATTAGAGACATAATTCAATATTATGCGATACAAGACGAAATTCCGCCATATATTGAGTTGAACGAGCGAGAAAACTACAATATTGACAGAATTGCACAAGAAATTTATGACAAAGATTTCGGTGCAAGAGCTGAAAAAGAGTTGATTGATAGTATTTGGGAAAGTGAAGAAATTGCTTGGCAAACCTTTTTCAATTTCGACAAACGACATTTAATTCGTGAAATAAATTTAGCTAAAACTAAAATAAGTCACCCCGACTTGTATCAAAGAGCACAAATAAAACCCGTTGAAGAACACGAACTCCGGAAATACGAAAACATGAATCTGTATCAAATCAGAGAAGTAAATCCAGTTTACGAGAAATGGTTAAGAGACGAAGTTTTCAAGAAATTTACAGACAAAGACGGTTTTTATTTTAGTCCCGAAAGTGGGTTTAAAAGCAAAAATAGACTAATTTTTCAAGTTGACCATATTAAACCTATGCACAACGGAGGACTGACTGTTTTAGAAAACTTACAAATTCTGACAAGAGGGGAAAATGCACTAAAAGGAAACAAATAATAACTATAAAATTTAGAATTCAAAAAAATATGCAATTTAAGTGATTCAAAACAATTTAATAACATTTAAAGCAATAAATTATGGGATGGTTAATTTTTATTATTACAGCAATACTAGTGATTTTTCTATTAATAAAAGCAGTAGGTTATTCCAACAAGCAATGACAAGTAGCCGTAAGAGCCAATTAGAGGGCAAAGTACAGGTTGATGAATTTCTAATTGGAGAATACGAAGAAGGTAAAGTAGGTCGAAGTGCTGATAGTAAAAAGAAGTTAGTAACCTGAGTTCGGGATAAGAATTTTAAAATTCAATTGATAATTGAGGTGAA
>JACDZH010000302.1 GCA_013426815.1 Paludibacter sp. | reverse complement strand
GAATTATGTGATTAACTCCAGTTTGTAAAGTTTAATTCGTTACAATTACTTAAATGCAATTTAAGATAATCTGAAGCATATCGCATTTTTAAAACACAAAAATAGAAATAAAATCGACACAAAGAAATTTTTTGATTAATAATTATGGTTCTACTCTAAATCGTGTGGGTTTTAGTATTTTTGCAAAAAAAAGGTTCTACCATTTTTTAATGTGATTACAATTTGTTTTTCTATAATTGAGTCCAAAATTAACAAGTTATTACAATACCACATATTTTCAACAACTTTAATTTGCCTGAATTTGTCTGTATAAAATTATTAATCCTATATAATTTTTTTGATCTAAAGAATACCCACACAATTTAGAGTAGAACCAAAATTATTATGTTTTCAATCAATAACCTTTTAAATAGTTGTAAAATACAATTGAGAAGTTACAATTTAAAAGTTTCATCTACACAATTTGTGCTTCTTATCGAATAATACTTAATGGATGAATCTGGTATTTTAATTTTAGGAAATCATTAAAATAGCTTTGCTTCTAATTCATTTTTTAATGCCTGAGGGTTTAGTATTTTCAAATATTTGCCATCTGGTTTTAACAAATCAAGGGCAATTTTCAAATCCTTATCGGTTCGAAGTGAAAATTGAATTTCACCTTTTTGGTAATAATAACGTTTAATAATTTCGAGACTTAACAATTCAATAATATCTTTTTTATGTTCCTCAATACTGCTTGCAATATTAGGTATTAATTTAGCTTTCAAGGCTGAAAATTCATTTTTTGCAATTGAATCCAGACTTTCGTATTGTGCCGATTCGTAAAGTTCGTTGTAATATTTTTCAGTTTGAGTAGTATAGGTAAAATTCTTTTCGAGCAGAAAATTGGTAAATGCTTTAAAATCATCTTCAGTTAAAGTATAATCAGCGGGTGTAGCTATTTTCGGATGATGATGAACATAAATTGTGGCATAATCGAAATACAAATTTTGTGCAAAAATATAGTAGGCAATATTCAATTTGCGTTCATCTTTACTGATTGTATCAGGGACAATTCCACCGCCATCACGTACCTTTCGACCATTTCGGGTTGAAAATACGGATGTCAAACTGTCAGGTACACGACCCACACTGCCATCTTCGTTCCTATGACTATAATCCAATGCCTGTATACATCGACCGCTTGGAATGTAATACTTGGCTGTAGTGACTTTTAAATGTCCATTAAAACTTAACGGACGAACATTCTGCACCAAACCTTTACCAAATGTACGTTCACCAACAATTACTCCTCTGTCAATATCCTGAATTGATCCTGATAGAATTTCTGAAGCCGAAGCCGAAGCGCGATTGGTTAAAACCACCAATCGCATTTTCGGATAAATCGGTTCTGAAGGTGTTTTATAGGTTCTGTCGGCATCTTTAATTTTTCCTTTAGTAGTTACTACTTCAGTTCCTTTTGGTACAAAATATCCTACTATTTTCACAGCCTCGTCAATCAATCCTCCGCCATTATTGCGAATATCCAATATCAAAGATTCTATTTGATGTTTTTTAATCAGCTCGTTTACAGCACTTCTGAGTTCAATGGCAGCACGATCGGTAAATTCATTGAGTAACAAATAACCAACTTTATCACTTACCACTGCAGAATAACCAACCGGATTGACATGTATCTTTTCACGTAAAAACTCTTTCTCTATCGTCTTTTTCTCTCTAAATCGCTTTAATTTCAATTTAATCAAGGTATTGGGTGTGCCTTTAAGTCTTGCACTAACATCACTTACCGATAAACCATCCACTTTCTCGCCATCAATTTCAAGGATAATATCTCCTGCTCTTAAATCATTTCGTTGGGCGGGCATTCCTTCGTAAGGTTCTGATATACAAATATCTTTGTCCTTTTTCATAATCATTGCACCAATACCAGCATATTCGCCGGAAGTCATAAATTTCAAATCATCTGTTTCATCTTCAGGTAAATATACTGTGTAAGGATCGAGTTTTTCGAGCATTTTATCAATTGTTGACTTCACCATTTTATCGTAATTGAGCGTATCGACATAAAACATATCCAATTCACGAAACAAAGAATTGAAAATTCTCAGGTTTTTACTGATTCGAAAACTACGTTGGTCAGTAGTTGGTGCAGCAATTACAGTAATAGTAAAACAAAATAGAAAAATAGAAAAATAAATAGATTTGTTCATAATTAAAAGCAGATTAGACTTTAATAAATGATTATTAAAGTTTAAATTTTAACATTCGGTGGCAAAAAAGCTGTTATGTCTTTGCCATAAGATATTAATTCACGTGCAACTGTGGAAGATATATATGAATATTTTGATTCGGTAAATAAAATAACAGTTTCAATACCAGTAAGTTTACGATTTGCATCGGCTATGGTACGTTCGTATTCAAAATCGCCGACCGATCGTAATCCTCTTAATACATAATCGGAATGAACTGAAAGGGCAAAATCTACAGTTAAACTATTATATGACATTACTTTAACTCTTGTTTCAAGTTCATAAGCCTGTTGAATTAAATCCAATCTTTTTTCGACCGAAAAAAGTGTTTTTTTTGTATTGTTTAGTCCAATTCCAATAATTATTTCGTCAAAAAAAGACAGTCCCCGCTCTACAATGCTATAATGACCTATGGTAAATGGATCGAAAGTTCCGGGGAAAATAGCTCGTTTCATGGGCAACAATTAAAAGTTTGGTTCAATTACAGTAAAATAGATACCGTTAAAGTAAAGCAAATTGAAAAAATAAATCCAATCAAAACTGCCACAAAGATAAGAAAATTTAATTTTAGCCGTTAAAAACTATAAGATAAGTTTGATATTTTTAGTTTTTAAGTTTACCTTTTCAGATTATAAACTATCTTTCAACTTTCCAAATCAACATCTTCAACAATATAAATCAAGATTAAATGCGAAATAAAGTCGGTTTTATTATAATTATTTGTGGGTGTATATTAGACTTTATTTCGATTAATATTATATATCGCTGTTATTCAGCGTGATTC
>JACDZH010000301.1 GCA_013426815.1 Paludibacter sp. | reverse complement strand
CAACTGTAATCAAGATCGCCCTGGCCGGGCTGCTGCATGATGTAGGTAAGTTTGCGCAGGGGAGCATGGAGATTACCCCTCAATACCGTCAAGACAACGAGGACATCTACCAGCCGAAATACGATGGACACCCATCTCATGTGCATGCTCTGTATACGGCGGCGTTTTTAGAACAAGTAGGAAATCTGCTTCCACCTGAGCTAACAGCCAGACAATGGGGGGAAGGTGAAATCGAGGACACCTTTTTAAACCTTGCAGCCTGTCACCATAACCCAAGAACCCCGATGCAATGGATAATCGCCACAGCAGATCGGATTTCAAGCGGACTTGATCGGGCGACCTTTAAAAAAGGAGAGGCCATCGCTTTCAGGGATTACAAAAGAACACGATTGCTTCCAATTCTCGAATCACTTGGACCTAAAAAAGTCGAAAAGTTCAAGAATTCCGAGAACTTTGCCTTTCGTTATCCTCTGGCTCCACTTTCCACCCAAACGATTTTCCCCTGTGTATTCAATGAGACTGAGAAAAAACAGGCCGAACAGGAATACCAAACACATTTTGAACTTTTCAAAAAGCAGCTGGCAGATGTTCGTCATCAACGCGAAAACGTCTCTCTCTGGGCAGAACATTTTGATTCCTTGTTGATGACATTTACCTCCGTGATTCCAGCGGCCAGAGTAGGCGATGTCATCCACGATGTTTCGCTCTACGATCATTCTCGTACCACTGCGGCCCTAGCCGTAGCACTTTACCATTTCCACAAGGGCACAGAAACTCTCAATGAAAACAGCATCAAGAAGGGAAGTAATGAAAAATTCATCCTCGTCAGCGGTGACTTCTACGGCATTCAGGATTTCATTTTCAGCGCCGGCGGTGAAATGCAAAAATTCCGCTCTAAATTATTGAGGGGTCGTTCCTTTGCCGTTTCACTCTTTAGTGAACTGGCCGCCGACTTGCTTTGTCAAAAACTTAATCTGTCATTTCTTTCCGTGGTGATGAATGCGGCGGGTAAATTTCACCTCATCGCACCAAATTTACCGGAATCGATTGCCGCCATCAGAGAGATTGAGAATCTTATTAATAACTGGCTTTTTGTTTCCACCTTTGGACAAAGTAGCCTTGGGTTCTCCTTTACACCGGCAACTCCCGATGATTTTCATTCAGGGGCCTTCGCCGATTTGTGGGAGAGACATCAAAAGAATGTAGATATGCGCAAGGCTTGCAAAGTAGATCTCAGTCGACATGGTGGCGCGGTGGAGAATTACCTCGATTCATTCATCAATGACGAGACAAAAGTCAAACGGCCACTGTGCCCCTTATGCGGGAAGAGACCCTCAAGCATCACAGCGGAAAACGATAAGGTCTTCAAGCCCGACAGTTCCTCAAGCTGTGATCTATGTCGGGATCATGTTTTTTTGGGTAAGAATCTGGTGAAAAACCCGCTGGTGGCAATCTGTCTAACAGATAGTCATGGGTTAAAGGATGGTAACCACCTGCTTTCGCCAATTTTTGGTCAGTACCAGATAGGCTTTACCAGTAATTTCATGGAAAAACAGGCTACAAGTGGTACTTTATTAAAACTCTGGCAGGTCAAAGCTAATGATGACGGCAGTCTTCCTACGGGTGTCACTGCAAGGCTTATCAATGGCCATGTCCCCCTGTACCGCGAAAAAGATAACAGGGACGAATGCTTGCTTGAAAGTACGCGTTCAGAAGAAAAACTCTTGGATTTCATCGACCAGGTCAAGAATGACGTACCCAAAACATTTTCACATATTGCACTTAAAGCACGACATCAGGATGAGAATGGAAAATGCAGGGGAGTTGAAGCCCTTGGTGTACTCAAAGCTGATGTGGATAATCTTGGAATGCTCTTTAGCTGTGGCCTGTCTCGAGAGAGATTTACCCTTTCACGCATGGCCACGGTGAGCAGGCAGCTCAATAATTTTTTTGTTCTTTACCTGCCGCATCTGCTGTCCAGTGAAGAAACATTTTATGATACCTATACCGTTTTTGCCGGCGGTGATGATCTGTTTCTCATCGGTCCTTGGAACCGCATGGCCGATTTGGCAAGCCATCTCAACCATCGATTTGCAGACTATGTCTGCGGCAATGATGAAATCACCTTTTCGGCTGGTATCAGTGTCCACAAACCCCATTCACCAGTAGACAAAATGGCCGAGGCAGCCGAGAATGCCCTGAAGCTGGCCAAAGGTGCTGGACGAAACAGTATTACCATGTTTGAGGAAACGATAACTTGGAGAGATTTCAACAAACTCTTGCAAGCCCGTACCAATATGGAAGAATGGCTTACGCAAAAGTATATCAGTGATGCAATGTTCTATCGCTTCAACCACTTTGTCACCATGGCCGAGATGGAAAAGTTGATCATGGAAAAGAAGACCGTTGATCTTGAAGACATGGACAGCCTCAAATGGCGCGCCCTGTTTAAATACAGCTTGGTCCGCAACATCAACCGTAAACGAGCAGACTGGGAAAAATCATTGTCGGAGTTGGAAGTTATGGCCACCTGGCTTGATCAATATCGTGGTGCGGTTCGAATCCCGCTTTGGCATGTAATCTACGAGAAACGGAAATAGTCTCTATCAAACAGGAGAAGTAAAATGGTGACGATTACACTTTGGAAGGATAAGGCAAGCAAGCAACTGGAACCGACTCTGTTTTCAGTGACTGCGGAAAAACTGGCCAAGGAAATTGGCGCGGAAGATAGAAATCTCAACAAAAGCACACAACTGCGACGATATTTTGATGAGGTTGTTCGTCTCAGCACCCAGGCGAAAGTCAACGGCGCCGACATAAATATGATCCTTCCCCAGGTCCACATGCTGGTCGCTAAAGTAGCTTATGCCAAAGGTCGAAAACTGATTACTGAGTCCTTTGTCGAGATGATGAAAAGCGGAATCAGCCAGATCCACGACAAGGATGACTTGTTGGTATTTGCCAATTTTTTAGAATCATTTATTGGCTTTTACAAGATGTATCGCAATGTCATTTACTTAAGAACCAAAAACAATTTAACATATTGTAATTACAACA
>JACDZH010000300.1 GCA_013426815.1 Paludibacter sp. | reverse complement strand
CCTTGCCGTGGCAAATAACGATTGATCCTTTTCTAGGGGTGCTGAGTAGTTACAACAATTTTAATAATAAAATCTCAAAATACAATTAAATGAAATCTATCAAAATAATATTTCTATCTGTAGCTATTTGCATTGCAATTATAGCTCTTGTTTTACAAAGTTGCAATAATAAAATGGGGTACCAGATTCTATAAATCCTAATTCAATTAGTTCGCAATACGATTATCTAAATGTGCCTGATATATACAAACAAGTTGGCCAATTTCATAATGAAGGTATGGATTCTGTTTATAAAGAGGTTCAAAAAGCTCTCATTTCTAAAGCGAAATCCGATAGATTAAATGCGAAAGCACAAGGATCTCAAAGGGTTAAAAGTTCAATAGACATTAATATGATTATTAACAATGCAACATTAAAGTACTGCAAATCAGGTAGATTGTCCAGCGAAGACTACGTAACTTGTTCAAAAATAGTAAATAATACATCCAAAAGATTCTCAGCTAAAGGAGCATCTTTAGATTCAGTTTTGGTAAAAGACAATTTAAGTCCAATTCAGAAAGAATATATGGATAGAATTTATTCTACAATTAAGAGCGGCTTTAAAAATACAGATATCTCTAAAATTAAAGACAAATTAGATAAGATTAACAAAAACGCCACGAGTAAACTAAGTAATAAAGATATTCAATGTATATATATTGCTTCAAGTATTGCATATGCATCAGTGCAATATTGGCAAAATAATTTCCCAAAATGGTACACACTTTTGAAGGCAGATGAAATTGCTGAAAAATACAAAAAACAACTCAGTCAAAAAACAAGATTCAAAGCTAAGGGCTTACGAATTACCAGAAATTGTCGTTATTGGTGATGCTCCAGATGCTCCATGGTGGAATGATTGTATGGCATGGTGGAGTGATTTTGGAGCACCTCTTGTTGGAACCGATGTAGGGTCTGGAGTTACAGCTTTTATGGGAGCAGAGTTAGCTACAGCATATGCTGCAACAGCGGCTCCTATTCCCTTAGCCATTTTCACTGGAGGTAGTGCACTTGCTGGTTCTGCTGGTTATTGTGCATATAGAATTTTCAATCCTTGATTATACTTAAAATTTCAAATGAAATGATAATGTCAACTCTAAAATCGTTTATTATACTTTTTGTTTTGAATGTTTCAGTATTGTACTTAATTGGATTTGTTTTTAGCATAAGTTATTTTAATTTCCAAAATTGCTTGGGAATATCTTTTATGTCTACAATATTTATCTGCTTTTTTCAATTCTGGCTAAACAAAAATAAAACTTATCGAAGAATTTGATAAATTAGTTAGTTTGTTCTAAAATAAATCATTCCAAGCATAATAACTTGGAATGATTTTTCAATCTAAATAGAAATGAAAAAAATAGTAATTATCTTATTGTTCCTAACATTAGTAATCAATATTACTAATGCCCAAAAATATGGCATGTTTAAAGATCTTGGTAAAGTAATTCTATTTACTGATACTTTAAAAGCAAACAATTCGATTGATTGGCAAATAAACCAACTAAAAAATGATACTAGCATAAGTAAAAAAATACTAGGTAACTATAACTTAGCTATTTGCTTTTTAGCTAAAAACGATATTGACAGCACTTGTTACTATCTTTCTCGTTCGATAGTTCAAAATCCATTTTTTAATCGCTTAATTTTATCCGACACTGACTTTGATTCAATGCATCAATCATCTTGTTGGAAAACAATTTCCGATAAAATTGATTCTGTGCATTTAGCATCCACGCCAAACATATCGAACCCAAAACTATCTTTAGAGTTATTTCACATTCTTGTATTAGATCAAAAGGCACGTGGCTATGGATTAAAGTTCCCTGATAAGAGTTTAATGAACGTGGATAGCCTGAACATTTTGCGAGTTGAAGAAATAATAAAAGTGCATGGGTGGCCTACATACTCGATGGTTGGTAAGGTGGCTGCTGATGGGGCTTTTATGGTTATTCAGCATTCAAGAACTTCAATTCAAAAAAAATATCTACCTCAATTGTTAGATGCAGCAAAGAAAAAGGAAGCAAGTGGAGAATCAGTAGCATTATTAGAAGATAGAATAATGGCTGCAGAAGAACATTGTCAGTATTATGGCACACAGGTTTTCCAAGTCAAAAATCCGCAAACTGGAAAGTTAAGCAGATATACTTATTATCCAATTAAAGACGAAACAAATGTGGATGTTCGGCGTAAAGAAATGGGGTTAATACCACTAAAAGATTATTTGAAAAAGTTTGGAATTGATTATGTTCTGGGCGCAAAATTTCAACCTCCTACGTTTGAGTAATCAAATTCTTTTATTATTGTTTTTTAATTACATATTTATTAGCTAACGAACTATTTGAAAATATAGAAACAGAACTTGCAAAGAGAGAGAGTTATGAAAAAAAGACTAATTACTATTTCCGTATTGTTTTTTACTTTATTCGGATTCTCACAAGGAATTGAGTACGAACACGGCTCTTGGAAAGAAGTGCTTGAAAAAGCCAAACAAAGTAACAAACCCATTTTTGTGGATGTATATACTTCCTGGTGTGGTCCCTGTAAGAAAATGAGTAAGGAAATATTCTTTTTGCCTGAGGTAGGCAAAGCATATAATTCAAACTTTATTTGTTACGGTATTGATGCCGAAAAGGGGGTTGGAATTGAGATTGCTAAACGATATGAAGTAATGTCATATCCCACCTATCTATTTATCAAACCAGATGGAATTCTTTTTTCCCGTTCAGCAGGCTTTATGAATGTCGATAAATTTATTGCTATGGCCCAAACCGCTATCGCAGACCTTAATGACACCAAAACACTCGCTGAATGGGAAAAAGAATACATTCAAAAGAAAAATGATCCCTCTTTTCTTCTGGATTATATGGATAAGCGTTCCAGATTAGGAAAATCGAATGCTGAACTGTTTAGTGAATATCTGGCACTTCTACCCATAGAGTTGCGTGTATCCGATAAAATTATAGAATTCCACTATTGACCGACAAAAATTAAAAACTGTCGGATTTTAAATTTATATATCAGAA
>JACDZH010000299.1 GCA_013426815.1 Paludibacter sp. | reverse complement strand
GTGCTGGAGCGAAGCTCTGGAATTTCTGATGGACAAAGAGCCGTGACTTTCGGCTGTGGGAGTGCAGCGGAGGCCTGGAGCCAGCGGCGGCAAGACTGCCGTCACTTTCTGCCTGGGTTATTTATAATAATTCCACTAGAGTCTCTTGGCTTGTTAATGGCAGATTTTAAAGCGTCTTTTTTCATAAGAATAATGCCTATAGTCTTATGAATTTGGGCTTTTATAGGTTTCCTTTTTAAATACGCTCTAAGTATCACTGTTACCCCAGAAACAAATTCATGATCTTCTGGGTTTGCTGGTACGTTAGCTTTATACTTCATATCCCCTTGTGAATACTTTCCTTGCTCGATCGCGTATATGATATGGGGTAAGCAACGTTCCAGGCAACGTTCCAGGCTATCAAATTTATTCATTTGACGGTGATTTATTGACTTCCCATATATTTTTCTTTCCAATACATCACTATCAATTCTGATATTGCACAAAGTATCAATGTGTGCATTTTTTAACTTGAGAGAAAGCTCTTGAGAAAGCTCTTTCATTGCCAGCAGAATTTCTTTTATTTGTTTACCCCTGTATTTCTTCTGGGATTTATCAAAAGACTTTTTTTGTGCATAAACACTTGTCTGTAGTTCAAGCTGTCTGATAAAAACAGAGAATTCTTTAGAGAAGAATTCAAGTTCTTCTTCAGAGAATACTTCAAATCCTTCCGCTGCAAAATAGGTCATCAACTTTGTAACTGTTGATTCAGGAAAACGGCCGTTTGGCAACCAATCGGGCCATGACCAAGAAACCTCTTCTTCCTCTTCTTCCATGGGCGTATATCCTTTACGCAGTCCATAAAGAATCCAGGGGAAACCCGGTGGACATTCCTGGCTTGTCGGGCCGTCGCCCTATCCCCTGAAAAAAATATGCAATATTTTTACAAACCTTCTTTAAGTTCCTCAATAAAATTTTTAACAAGTGCAACATGGTTGTATTGTTGAAGAATAGTGTCGATACTGCCGGCCATCGACATGGCTGCTTTTTGCTGGCCTTCCATAAACCCGCGCTCGTATTCGGAATTTATAAGCCGCCGATTTTGTGCATCTGCTACATGCTTTGTCAATGTGTTTTTTTTCATTTTCTGCTTTTTCATGTGTCACCTCCGGTTTTTTAAATTGGTACATCTTTGCCGCTTGTCGTTCCGGGTTAATTTTTTACCATTACTTCACTTAGTTCGTCGTTGCGCTGTAACTTTTAATACGGTTTCAATCTGTTTTTTTGGAGTTGGATGGAAGTTTATTATTTTCGTCTCATTCATTTTCCCGCGCCTCCTGGTTTTTCTTTAATTTGAATATTTTAGCCGGTGGCCTTTTTATTCTGCTCTGTTTGGTATCATTCAGAAATTCAGAATATTCATTTTCCTGGTCTTGCAGGTATTTCCTTAAATAGATCTCCGCACTCCGTAAAACATTATCAAGATTAAGATTATCTTTTCCTGTCATTTTGAGATCGTGAATAGCAGAATTTAAGTCAATAATTGTGTTTTGCGTGTTCTCCATATTGATTTTTAACCAAGCCAATAATTCTTCCCGTGTCCCGTTCCTTTTCATTTTTCCGCAACCTCCTTGCGTCCTATCGGAATAATGTCCGGCCCATGTTCCAGGTGTCGCAGATGATCCGCCCACCATTGCATTATCTTCATTCTTTCCTGTAAATATTCGCTTCGATGATATGCCGCTCGAACCGCGTTTTTTTCGCGGTGTGCAAGTTGCCGTTCGATTGCATCCGGGTTGAACCCCGCTTCATTGGCGATGGTGGAAAAAAGAGCGCGGAAACCGTGCATGGTAGCCTTGGAATGTAAGCCCATACGATACAAAGCAAATAACATGGTATTTTCGGAAAGTGGCCCATTGGGGTAGTGAATACCTGGAAAAATATAATGAGAGTTGCCATAAAGAATTTTCACGCGATTAAGAATGGCAAGGGCTTCATTCGATAGGGGTACAGCGTGAGGTGATTGCATCTTCATGCGCTTTGCCGGGATTGACCACAACTTTTTTTCAAGATCAATCTCTTTCCAGATTGCCCCTCGTACCTCTCCTGACCGGGCCGCTGTTAGAATAGTAAATTGAATGGCAAGTTTTGTGGTGGGGTGAATATCCGCCGTGGTCAGATTTCTCAAAAAATCCTGCAATTCATCCGGCTGAATCATTGGATGATGTTGCACTTTTCGCGCCTGGATAACTCCCCGCATTTCCGATGCAGGGTTATAAGTTGCCTTGCCCGTTTGAACTGCATACCGAAAAACAGCGGTGATCCGTTGTAAGACCTTTGACGCAATGACAAGCGCACCCCGCGCCTCGATTGTTCGTAATATCTTAAGGATCATGGGTGGAGTAATCTGGTCAATTTGGATATTACCAATAACCGGAAAAACGTCCCTTTCAAGGGTTGTTAAAATTGCTTGCGCGTGGCCTTTTGCCCACCTGCCACTTTGATTTAAATGCCATTCACGAGCAACAACCTCGAAGCTGTTTTCAATTTTTATTTCTTCTATTTCTTTGGTTTGCTGTACCGCTTCTTTTTTCAATCTCCGTTCTTTACCTGGGTTTTTTCCTGCCTTGACCATTTCCCGCGCCGCTGCCCGTTCAATCCTGGCTTTTTCCAATGTCAAAACCGGGTATTCTCCAAGAACAAAAGTTGATTCTGTACCCGCTATGACAAAACGGTATCGCCATGTTTTTTTTCCTTTTGGTGTTACATACAAAAAAAGGCCTTGCCCGTCAGTGAGCTTATAGGGCTTTTCTTTGGATTTTGCGTTTTTTACTTCAAGGGCTGTAAGCATAAGAGTTGACCTCCTAAACGGGTATGAAAATATACGGGTATAAGATTCTTGTTAGATATACCCGTATTTGTACCCGCTTTAATTCAGGATGTCAATGGACTAAAATGGAAGGAGATGGAACAAAAGGCATAAAAAAACCCCGCAAATCTAATAGATTCACGGGGTTAAAAAGCCTTAGTGGAAAACTAAGGAAAACTAAATGGTGCCGCAGGCGAGACTCGAACTCGCACGACCGTGGGCCACTACCCCCTC
>JACDZH010000298.1 GCA_013426815.1 Paludibacter sp. | reverse complement strand
CAAATGAATATTGTTGATAAACAACCATATAACAAATTAATTCAAATAATGTCTAGTATACCATATTAATATTTGCTATAAAAGAAATAACAAATAGTATTGTCATTTAATTTTCGCATTAATATCTACTATACAGCAATTTAAGTAGTATATTTTTCAGACATATACAGCTTTTCAAATTTAGGAAGTGTACTCAAAAATTGGCATTAACTTGCAAAATGTAAGAAAAAACACATATTAAGTTTTCAATTTGATACAAAAATTATTTGATTTTAAATAAATATACGCTATTTTTGCAAACACTAACTTACAAGTAGTATGAAACTTGTAATGAAGTAGTTTAAGTATATCAGCATCAGCCGTCCATTTCAGACAAGCGGTTTTTGTTCAAATAATTTCACAAATATCAATAATTAATTTAAAAAATTCGCAAAATGAAAAAAACGTTACTCTTTTTTGCTGTGGTTGTAATAGGAATTTCCTTGATAACCGCACAATCAGTTAAAAACGTGGCATCCAATAAAGGAAAAGCCACACATGCCAAAGTTTCAGAAATGCAAACGAGTAAATCAATAAATGTTCCAAAAGCAGTTATCCTGCAAAAAACTATTGCTTTGCAAAATAGAATATTATTAAGGGGCAACAATGTGCATTCAAAAAGAATGGCAATTGACAATAAAATGACACAAACAAACCATGTGGGAAACTTTAAATCGCTTACCCCTTTATTGAAAATGAAAGCCAGTAAAGATACAACTTTTTACGAAGGGTTCGAAAGCTTTAATGGTACAACCTTGGACTGGATTCCTGCTAACTGGACAGAATTAGTAAAAAACACAACTACTTATGTAACCGGTGATTCAATAAATCCAACTTGGTCAGTTAATCCTGAAAACAGTTATGCATTTCCGAGTATTGGAAACAGCATGGCATGGGTTGATCGGGAAGAAAACTCAAGATCGCAAGATGTATGGTTGGTTTCTCCAGCTTTAATACCTGTAAGTGGCGATTATATTAATTTCGATTTTTTCTATAATCCATATTGGATGTACATTGATTATAGCAATTCAACAAATTCAATCAAGGTTTTCAATTTTACAAAAGCAAATGCTACTATGCAATTCTATGTGAGCGTTGATAATGGGACTAATTGGGTCAAAGTTTGGGATGCAATAGATGATGCTGGTCAATTTAACAATACAAACATACTGAAATGGGTTTCTGGTGGTTCGTGGAATACGATTCAAAAATCGATGGAAGCGTACGTAGGACAATCCATAAAAATTGCATTTCGGTATGTAGGTGAGGATGGAGATTCAATGGGACTCGACAATGTAGGTGTGCGCCAATTACTCCCAGCAGCGTTGTATGCCCGCCCTGAAGGTTTTTTCTACCTTGGTTATACACCAGATTACTACGAAGCTCAAGCGGATTTGATGTTAGGACATGCCTATCAAAGTGCTACATGGTATAATTATTCAAATCAAGATTCAAAATCATTTATATGGTCTTTCGAAGATCCCAACAACTCAGCTGCTACAATAACTTCTACCGAAATTCATCCCGCAATTTTATATCCTTATGGTCAATATAAAATACCTTCATTGAAAGCTACTGTCGGAAAACGTGATTCAATCTACAAATGGGGCACTTCAACTTCTGGTGCATCTTTCATTGCTGGTGGTAATCCAGCTTTTAGTTGGGGTACATTAGGAGCCGGAAATTTTGATAAAACAGCAGGATTCGCTAACTACCGTTTTGCGGCTAATGATTATTGTTTTGGTACAGGACCAAATTACTCTGTCGATGCCATTGCTAATTATTTTGATAAACCTGCTCATAGATATTTGCTCGACAGTATTTGGATTAATTTAGGAAAATTTGCTGCATCAGCAGGAACAGAATTTAAATTAACCATTCGGAGAGTTGTTGATGGTCATTTGGCTGATACTATTGCTACTTCGGTGTGTACTACTGAAGATGTGAATCAATATACCATACAATCGAGTTTGCTTTATACTATGCCATTTAAAGGTTTTATAACTATCGATCCTTCAACAAAATTAGAAGTTATAAATGATTATCTGGAAATCTCTGATGCCATTTTCGTTGAATTATCCGGATTTAATATACCAAATGTAACACTTTCAGCATTTTGTCAAATTACAGACACCTCTTATGGAGAATCAAATGCATACGTTTATTACAAAAATGGATCCGGAGCTAATGATCGCATTTTATTAGGAGGCTACGATTATATTGGTTCCACATCCCTCTTGTTTAACTTAGGTATAACATATTCATATATTGATACACCCGATACTACTTTTGTCGCACCAATTGCAGGTGGAAATAAAACCATTGTGGTAGATTCGTGGTATTCACCAGACGAATGGTGGCTAGATGCAGCTTTACCGGAATGGCTTACATCTGAACAAACATTTAATAGTGAAACTTGGGCAATAACATATACTTTAAAAGCTGCAGCATTACCTGCCGGAGTTACCGGACGTGGTACTATGGTAAAAGTGAATACTTATGGTGCCGAAATGAATTTAAAGGTAACACAAGGTGATTATACCGGTCTTTCCACAGCAACGGCTTCTAGTACACAAGTAATTAATAACGGGAATTCTTTTGACGTAAGTTATACTTCTGATTTTAATACTGTTGCAATTTACAACACAGCCGGTCAGCTAATTAGTAAATTCGAATTACCTACTGATGGAAAATTAACAATACCTGCAAATAACATGCAAAAGGGTATTTATCTATTCTCATTCAATGGAAAAAATACAGAAACGAGAAAAGTGATTCGATAAGTACAATCAAAAATCTATCCTGAAAATTAATTTAAGGTGTTCCAATTTAATTTGGAGCACCTTTTCATTAATAATCAGATTTTTATTATTTTAGCATGAATTCGATATAATATTAGTCCGTATGGTCTTTTGCACTGATTACTCAGATTTGACAGATTATTGTGAAATTTTTTGGAGCTATAACGTTTCGGGTGGGTAAGTTTTTTAATAAAAAAAATATGAGTATCGGGTGTTGTACCTAAAATTCATTTTTATAGCTAACACAAGCA
>JACDZH010000297.1 GCA_013426815.1 Paludibacter sp. | reverse complement strand
CGCTGCATCCCGATATCCTGCTTGAGAAGATGATGATTGGTGGTGGTCAGGGGATGGGTGTTCGGAGCTTTGTCGCTGAAGTCGGAACAGAAAAGCCGGGTGAAGGGGGCCATCTTCTCTTCGAGGAGCTCAGGAGTGGCGAACAGTTGTGTGGGCGGCAAGGCCGGGCTCATCTTCCCCAGGGCGCTGGAAAAGTTGGCCACAACCCGTTCGTGGACGAGCTTTGCGGCCTTGTCTCCGGTCTCGGGATCAATGGCGATAAGCTGGGTATCCGGGGGGAGGTAGGCCAGGATGGACGCGGTCTCCAGGTCAGGATCCCGGTAAAAAAGAGGCAGGAAAAACTCAATGCCGGGAAAACGGTGCCGACGTTCTATCTGTTCCCGGAGTTGCCCGGTCTGGTCAGGGTCCCAGTGCAGCTCTGTCGCGGATTCATCGAGCTTGCGAAGAACGGCGTTGAGGCCCTCGGAGGCGGGAGGCGGAAAGAGGATCTCGGTGACCGGGAGAAGAACCGCCTCCTGTAGATCCTGCTGCGAACGCTGAGTGACGGGATCAAAGGCGCGCAGGGATTCCACCGTATCGCCGAAGAAATCCAGGCGGATGGGGCCATCCTGGAGGAGGGCGTTGCGGCCATGGACAAAGGAGGGCGGATAGATATCAACGATCCCGCCCCGCACCGAAAAATCTCCCACCGACTGAACCAGGGAGACGGATTCATACCCCAGGTGAACCAGCCGCGAGATCAGGTCATCCTGGGCATAATCCTCTCCGGCCATGAGCAGTTCGGCGGATTTGGCGAGGACGTCTTTTGGTACAATCACCCGCATCAGGGTCTCGGCTGAGACGATGAGGATAAAACGGGTGCCGGTCTCCAGTAACTGGTAGAGGGTGGAAATACGCGCGGCAGTACTTCGCTGATCCGGGGAAAGGGGGGTGTAGGGCGGGATTTCGTAGCCGGGGCAGGTGAGAATGCGGGTGCTGGTAAAAAGGCGCAGGTCTTCTTCGAGGAGACTCACCTGATGCTCATCCGGGACGATACAGCAGCAGTTCCTTGTACCGGCCAGTATTGCCGTCAGCAAGGCGGGACTGCTGCCCCGTAATTCTGAAACCGTGAGTCTGGCAACGGGCCGGGCGCTCTGGGAAAGAAGTTCTGTAAGCTGGGTTGACATTCCGAAGTGATTGAACCCCGATAAATGGGAGAGGAGCCTTGCCGATGATCTTGCAAGGCTCAAAAAAAAGAGCCGGCTGCACAAGTGCAGCCGGCAAAATAAAAGTCAGGTTCTTCCCATGGGGAGGAAGAAGGAAGGGCGGAGCCTAGAAGGTGTTCCCGATGGAGAAGTCCCACACCGACGCATCTTCATCATCATCGGGATCGAGATTATAGCCCCAGACCAGGCGCAAGGGGCCCATGGGTGAAACCCAGCGGACTTCCAGACCGGTGGCCTGTTTCACATTCTCATCTGATGCGTCGATATCATCGGCAGTATTCTTGCCAAAATCAAAGAAGACGACTCCGTTCAGTCCGGCCTCCTTCAGCAGTGGGAAGATATACTCCACATTGCTGTACCACATCTTGTTACCGCCGATGCGGTCACCAGTACTGGGATCTATGGGGCTGACCTTGGCAAATTCAAAGCCGCGGATGGTGTTCATGCCGCCCAGATAAAAGCGTTCATACACCGGCAGCATGTCGTTCTTGTTTTCCCAGACCTCACCCACGGTACCCTTGATATGGAAGACTGTGGTCCAGGGCAGGGGGAAGAACCAGCCGGAGGAGGCCTCCGCCTTGGTAAATTCAGAATCGCCGCCAAGGGGGCCGCCCGCATATTTAACACTGACCTGATTCTGCGATCCCTTGCTGGGGGAGTTGATCCGGTCCCGGGTATCGCGCACCAGGCTCACCTTGGTGGCGCTGGTGATATTGATATTCATGGAGTCCAGGATGATATACGAGGCATAGGGTGAAACATTGGAGAGTGTGGTGTCTGAATAGCTGTAGGCGCCAAAGACCTTCCATTTCTCCCAGATCGGATAGCCGAGGCGGAGCACCCCGCCGGTGGACTCACTGTCATAGTCATCGTAGTCACGGGACATATTGAACAGATCCGCACCCCAGGAGAGCTTGGAGTCACGAAGACGGGGATCGGTGTAGCTCAAGTTGAAGTTGGTGCTGGAGCCGCCCACAGTTCCTGAAAGGGCAAGCCGGTCGCCACGGCCAAGGAAGTTGTTTTCCGAGATTTCAGCCATAAACATCAGGCTGTCCACGGTGCTGTAGCCCATACCCACGGAGAACTGTCCGGTGTTTTTCTCCTTCACATCCACGAGCACATTCATCTTGGTGGGATCAAGGGAGGGTTCCGGATGGATATTCACCTCTTCAAAGAATTCCAGCCGCTGGAGTCGCTCACTGCTGGTGCGCAGGGCCTTGGAGTTAAAGAGGCCGCCTTCGTCTACCTCCATCTCCCGACGGATGACATTGTCACGGGTACGGGTGTTGCCGAGGATGGTGATTCGTTCGATGTATACCAGATCTCCTTTCTTGATATTAAGGACGACGTCAACCCGGTTGCCGGTCTTGGATTTGTCCAGATCGGGCCGCACATCGGCAAAGGCGTAGCCTCTCTCGGAATAAAAGTCGGTGATCTTGAGGACATCTTCACGCAATGCCTTGCGGTTGATGAATTTTTCGTTCTGGACGGTGAGAAGGTCGCGCAGCTCCTGCCTGTCAACGATCAGGTCGCCTCGAATGTCAATGGTGCCCACCATATACCGCTGTCCTTCCTCCACTGAAAAGGTGATGTAGAGCCATTCACCTTTCTGCCTGACCTCGGGCTCACCCACCTTGGCCTCGAGGAAGCCGTGATTGTTGTAGAAGGCACCGATACTGGCGACATCCTGGTCGAGCTGATCGGCCTTGAGGATGCCCGAATCGGTGAGAAAGGACAGCAGCCCCTTTTCCGAGGTCTTGATCACATCGGCAAGTTCCTTGCTGGTAAAGGTCTTGTTGCCGACAAAGGAAATTTCCTTGATGTAAATTTTCTGCCCCTCATCAATGACAAAGCGGACCACGGCCTGGTCGGGCTCAGGATAGCTTATCTGGCTTG
>JACDZH010000296.1 GCA_013426815.1 Paludibacter sp. | reverse complement strand
AGCACGGTTCTGTGAGAGGTTTAGGGGTGAGATTCCCCTTTACCTACTCGATGTTCAGTCGTTATACAGTCTTCATTTATTTTAGTTGTTATATGTTTCTGTTTGTCAATGCGATAATTTTGTTTTCTTTTCTTGTCAACCAGCCTAAATAGCCAGATAAACTTGTCTAAACGTACAAGGCTAAATTATAAACTCTCCACAGTTCATTGTTTTTTTTCTTTCAAAACGCACTTCAACTGTCTAACCGAGCAAAAAAACAATGTACTGTGACCGCTCTGCCTATTATCAAAAAGCTATAAAAGCCACTGCAAGACTTTTTGAATATAAACACCAACTTGCAGTGGCTTTTTTTGCTTTTTGGGCGATTAGTTCAAAGAATTGTTTTCTTAAACTACTACGACTTTTTTTCAATAAAAATCTATCTGCACTTTGTCATCAAATAAATGTAGCGTACATTTTCTAACTTCATTATTTTCTGATAGTTGAATTGTAACTCCATACCTTATTAATCGCTCTCCTGTTATGTCTTCAGTAAGTGAACTTTTAAAATCAATAATTTTTTCATTTTCAGAAATTAAGTCTAATGCCAGATGCTCTAAATCTGATTTATTCCTTGGTGTAAGGCAAGGTAAATCCTCAGAACTTAATGAAAATTGATACCCAATATTCTCCCGATTGATTTTGGTCTCAATCGTTAGACAACTTTCAGCTTTAATTGGCGCAACTATTTTAGATTTGTCCAAGTTCTCAGCACTGTCAAAACAATAAAATTTGGAATTTAGAATGTAACTTAAATCTTTGTGTTCCGGAATTATGTATGGAACAATTGTCATTGTTCTCATATTCTCTTCGCCCAGAACACTAACATAATGAATATCTAATTCATGAATTTTTGCACCACTTAGGTTTGCACCAATGAAATTTGCATTAGTTAGTTTTGCATCAACAAGATTTGCATTAGTCAGATTCGCATACGATAAATCAGCCCCTGTAAAATCCACATCTGATAAATCTGCATTTTCAAAATTAACGTGCTGTAAGTCAGCCTTCATAAATTCTGCGCAAGAAAATACTGAGTTTGATAAATTAGCATGATCTAGGTTTGTTCCAACAAATTCAGAACTTGAAAAATCAGCATTAGACATATTTGCTTTCGACAGATTACCTCCCGAAAAGCCACACAAGCACATTTCAGAATGGCTTAGGTTAGCACCTGACAAGTTGATATTATCTAAATGACAACTTAAAAATTTGCTATTCGAAAGATTAGCACCTGACAAATCGGCATCAGTAAAGTACACTAATGTAAAATCAGTTTCTTGTAAATCGGACCCCGAAAGATTTGCGTTCTTAAGATTAATTCCTTCGCATTCGCCATCATTTAAACCATCGAATGTCAATGATTTTAAATTTGCGTTGGTCAATTCCAGAATAGCAGATCTTTTATTGCTAATGTATGCTTCAACTTTTTCTATGTCAGTCATTAATTCGAGTGTTTTTTCTGTAAGCACAAATCTATTCTTCTCTACATTCTACTGTAATATCTCCATTTTTAATAAGTTGCAGAATAGAATCTCTGGTTTCTTTAAACTGAGATAACCAGTCTAAGAAACCATTTACAATATCTTCGGGAAAATCCTGAATTTTCAAATCCTGCGGAATCTGATATTTACCATATTTATCTATATAAATCTGCTCCTGAACCTGCTTAATGCAGGGTTTTATTTCTGTCGGGTTTTCTTTTATTGCGAAGTTCATGGTGCGATTATTTTAGGTTGTAAATAAGTCAACGATACTTTAATATTGTTTTATAAATTGTTCAATTTCTGTTTATCAAGGACTTTTTCAACATTGCCAAACCCAGATGCTTCATACAAAATATTATTATCGTTAGTATTATAAATATTTGAATTTAAGTGTTCTTTACCTGGTATGTTACTGTCAAAAAAGCAACCATTTATATCTGGCTTTGTTCTAAAAAAATGATCTAAGAATCTTATTGGTTCTGTCAATCGCAAATTATCACAAATCACTTCACAATAATCGTGTTTGTCTGTGGGTTTTATAGTTGGAATAACCACATTATAAAAAAGTGAAGGTTTATCAACATTTGTCTGATTGATTTTTGTAGAAGAATAGGCAATTCCAAAAAAGTTTATGTTATTGTTTTGTTCTTTAATCCATTCTATAAAAAGCTGTGGTATGATATATTCTGGCTTTTTTTCATCATCTGTATCAGTTTTAATTATTGAACAAGTAAAAATCAATGGATACATTAGTAAATATGCAAATTTTTCTTGAAAATTTGCATTATAAATATTCTCAATGATTTCATTTCTAACACGCAAATCGAATAATCTTATGTTTGGACTTTCAAATTCAGCCATGCTTATATAACAATTATTTATATTGTTTGGCTTCAGTCCTAATTCGAGATAACAACCATATAAACTGTTGCTTAGATATAATGCTGGAATATGTTTTATGCTAAAGCGTTCATATCCTGCTTTGTTTTCAAATACAATTGGATGGTGTAATAATGATTCAATTGGTAATTTCTGAGTTTCTTTGTTTATTTCTGAAGTAGGTACATTATTTCGCATCCTGTAAAAATATCGACCACTCGTAGATAACTTAAAATCAATTTTGTCAATTAAATCTACCTCATCGAGGCTTTGTTTCAGAGCAACAAAAGCAGGGTAAGGACTTTCATAAGAATGTAAACTTAATGCTTCATTTATTCCGTTACATAAAATAGATACCAAATTGATTAATAACTCTTTTGTATATCTCATACCATTAAATTCAAAAGCAATAAAAGTGTTTTCATCTACACCATCTAAAAAAGTTTCATATTCTTTTAATGTCCTTGATACAAACTCGATAATGTATTCATTTTTTCTTTCTTTTGGTAATTTGAGAATTTCATTCCCAATTAGTTCTTTCATTGTAGTTTTATTTTTGAATTATAACAAAATTACTTCTTAAATTTGATATTAGCAATACATTATTGTGATTAGTAAGTCGCTATAAATAAAACCGAAAGAGTCTATATTAATAAAAGACTTTATTTCGATTAATATTATATATCGCTGTTATTCAGCGTGATTCTTAAAT
>JACDZH010000295.1 GCA_013426815.1 Paludibacter sp. | reverse complement strand
ATATACACAAATTTTTAAACACTTTTGTGACTAAAAAAACACACTCTAATTAATATTATTCCCAAAAAAAAGCTACTCTCCAAAAAAGGTAGCTTTTTTTTTGAAAATAAATTTTCATTTATCTATATAAGCTGTTGGGATTTTTGAAAAAAACTAATTGCAAATCTTATAGGTTAATGACTTATAGAATTGTAACTTTTTATGAATAGAATTTGTAGCCAAAACTTAATAATTTCTTAATTGGATTGAATTAAGAGATAGGTAATTTTGTACTTTCAATGTAAAAAACAGTTATGAAGAGGTATTGGTATTTAATTATTTTATTATTATTATTTTTTCTACATTTACAGGCTAAAGTTTTTAAGGGTGTTGTTAAAGATGCTACAAATGGTGAATTGTTGGTTGGAGCAACCATATATTTCAAAGATAATATCAAACATATTACTACTTCGGGATTAGATGGTTCATTTGTGTTGGAGAATACCAATTCAAATTCAGAAATTATTGTATGTAATTATATTGGATACAAATCTTTAGAAATAGTCATTTCAAATTCCAACCAACAAAGTAATAAAATATCACTTTTACTTTTTCCATCACAATTAGAGTTGAAGGGCTTAGAAGTGTTGTCTTCAAATCTCACTTCCGACCAAGGTGTTAGGTATTTAGAAAAATTATCGTCCAACGTAATTAATATTGTAAGTGCCCGAAGCATGGAATTGTCGCCCGACTTAACTGTTGCAGGTGTACTACAACGAGTATCGGGAGTAATAATGGAACAAAACAGCACTGGCGAAGGACAATTCGTTATTTTGCGTGGAATGGACAAACGTTACAATATAACCCTCGTTAATGGTGTAAAAATTTCTAGCCCAAATAACAAACAACGCTTTGTACCTTTAAATATTTTCCCCAGTGAACTGCTTGATAGATTAGAAGTTAGCAAGACCCGAAGTGCCGAAATGGAAGGTGATGCTACCGGTGGTGCTGTAAATATGGTAATGAAGGATGCACCATATAGGTTTACATTAAAGGCAAATTTGACTTCGGGTTACAGTTCAATGTTTTTCGATAGAAATTTTTTAACGTTCAATAAAGAAAATGTACTTTCAATAGCTCCATACGAACAGAACGGAAAGGATTATATTGCGAAAATGGAAGATTTTGGAAATTCGTTCAATATGCCTATAAATAAACAACCTTTACCAAATATCATAGCCGGTTTTTCAGTAGGAAATAGAATATTTAACAATAAATTAGGTTTTATTGTTGCCGCTAACTATCACAGTATTAATAAAGGAACAAATAGTACTTTCTTTGAAGATGAAA
Organism: Paludibacter sp.; assembly: GCA_013426815.1. GTDB lineage: Bacteria > Bacteroidota > Bacteroidia > Bacteroidales > Paludibacteraceae > Paludibacter. The sequence continues at coordinate 1,795 of JACDZH010000295.1, read as the reverse complement.
TGCGTCAGAACGATAGTATAAATAGTGTTATTCTAACCTCATATAATGAAAGAGCATATTCTGAAAATCAAACACAATACGGTATTCACGCAAAAATAGATTATAAAATTTCCAAAAACAATAAATTAGAGTGGTATAATTTTTTTGTGTCCAATGGTGTTTCACAAGTGCGCCAGTCAAACTCGATAAATCTGAAAGCAACTTATCAACCTGATATGGGTAATCTTGATTATTCTTATCAAACTCGAATGCGAATTACTAATCAACAAATATTTGTATCGACATTACAAGGCGAACATAATTTTATTGAGAAATTAAGTCTAAACTGGACAGCTTTATATTCCGAAGCAGGGCTTCAACGTCCGGATCAAACTTTTGTTAATATTGACAATTTGCTCGAAAATTTTGAAGATAATATAAAAATTGATGGCGATGGTTCGGATCGACGTTGGGAACACAACTCGGATCAAGATATTTCGGCATTATCAAAATTGAAATATGAGGTTCCGTATAAAAATGGAAAATTAAATATGCAAATTGGCAGTTTAATTCGTAGCAAGACAAGGGATAATTTCTATGTAAACTATAAGTTTAAACCAATTGATACTTCTCAAAGTTTTGAAACAATAGATCAAATTAACTGGAAAGTATATACAACAAAAGGAAGTGTTGGTCCCTTAACTTACAGTGCTGATGAACGAATAGAAGCTGCCTATTTTGATATTCGTAACGAATATAAAAAAATTGAAATTATCGCTGGTATAAGATCAGAAAAAACAAATCAAGTTTATAAAGTGGCATATCCAAAAGCCAATGAACCTGCGGATAGTAGTCAGACCTATACCGACTTTCTGCCAAATTTGCTGTTTAAATTTTCTCCAAACATTAAAACAAATTGGAAATTAATTTATTACAGATCGTTAAATAGGCCTGGTTTTTTTGAAATAATTCCATACCAGATTATTGAAGAAGAGTACACAGAATATGGTAACAAAAATTTGAAACGTGCAATTATTGACAATGTAGATTTACGTTGGGAGTTTTTTCCAAACTCGTTGGATCAAATTTTAATAGGTACATTTTACAAGAATATTAATGATCCTATTGAGTTTGCTTATTTTTCTGTCAATCAGCGTCAATCGGGTTATGGATTACAAAACTTAGGAAATGCACGAAATTTTGGTTTCGAGATTGATATTATTAAGTATGTTCGAATGTTTGGAGTTAAAGCGAATTACACTTACACAAATTCCGATATTACAACTCCAAAAGTATACTATGGTAAAGATGATAACGGAAATACAAAAACTTTCTCAAAAAATCAAAGTCGACCTTTAGTTGGTCAGGCTGAACATGTTGCCAATTTATCTTTATTTTTTAAAGATGTAAATCATGGTTGGAATGCACAAGTTTCAGCCTTATACACAGGCGATAAAATTGTAATAGCTTCAAGATACTTAGACTCAGATTACTGGGAAAAAGCTTCGGTTCAGTTGGATGCTTCTGCTGAAAAGGATTTCAAAAATGGTGTTTCAATCTTTTTTAAAGCCAACAATATTATAAATACCCCAAAAATTGAAGTTATTAAAACCATTAATCAATACAATATAGACAAGAAATTTCCATTACAATCAGCAATAAATAAAGAAACTTTAATTAGAAGGGATTATTTTGGATTTTCGTTCAATTTTGGTATACGTTACAAATTATAAAAAAACTATTAAAATTCAATTTTTATTATTCATTAGACTTTATTTCGATTAATATTATATATCGCTGTTATTCAGCGTGGTTC
>JACDZH010000294.1 GCA_013426815.1 Paludibacter sp. | reverse complement strand
AACTCCGATGATACAACTTTTTGACACACTTTCTTATCCCGAACTCAGGTTATTACCAACTACCTACTAATAATTTCCCCTGCCAGGTATCTCTTTGCACCAATCGTTTTTCAATTTTTGCCGTAAATTCAAAGTTTTTTAGTCCCCATTCGGGTGCAATTATTAAGTTTTTAGGCGATTGCGAAACAAATCGTTCTACAGCAATTTCGGGGTTTAAAAGTTCCAGAAAATCAATTGCCATATCAATATATTCTTCAGCTGAATAAATTTGAAACCATTCTGGATGTTCGGCAAATTGTTCACTCATTTTTGTTCCCTTTACCAATTGCAGTTGATGTATTTTCAGTGCATCGATAGGAAGTTTAGACAATGAAATGGCATGTGATATAATTGTTCCCCTGTTTTCCGTTGGTAAACCCAAAATAATATGAGCTCCAATACGAATTCCACGATTTGCTGTATCACAAATGGCTTTCTCGGCACAAGTGAAATCATGTCCGCGATGGATGAATTTTAAAGTATCGTCATTAGTCGATTCAATGCCATATTCAATCATAACATAATATTTTTTTGCCAATTCAGCAAAATAATCGAGCAATTCCTGATTAACACAATCTGGGCGTGTTCCAACTACAATTCCAACTACATTTGGAAATGAGAGTGCTTCTTCATACTTTGTCTTTAAATTTTTAGTGGAATCGTATGTGCTGGTATATGATTGAAAATAAGCAAAATACTTTTGTGCAGCATATTTATGATGAAAAAAAGCAATCCCTTCTTCCACTTGCTGACTTATAGTTTTTGACGGTTTACAATACTTTGGACTAAAAGATTGATTATTACAATAAGTACAACCACCAAAACCTTTACTTCCATCGCGGTTAGGACAAGTAAATCCGGCATTAATTGAAATTTTCTGAATGCGTTCAGAAAATTCGGATTTCAATACTTTATTATAATTGAGATAGCGATCTGTCATTATCTTTTTTATTGTGTTTAAGCAAAGATAATTTATCCAAAGTAGGTAACAAAAAAATACAATCACCATCCGAAAACCCGAATGGTGGTTGTATTAAGTTTCCAACTATAGTACTAAAATTTTTATACTCCCAAAGAAGTCCTTACTGCTTCAATTTTTACATTTGCTGCAGCATCGGCAGCATCGTAGTCGGCACGGGTTTTCATTTCACCACGCACTTCAATATAAAATTTGATTTTTGGTTCTGTTCCCGATGGACGTACCGAAATTTTCGTTCCATCTTCGGTAAAGTATTGTAGTACATTGGCTGTACATGGCATTTCGAGTTTGGTTACTTTGCCGAGAGCAACATTTTTCAGTTCCAATGTCTCATAATCTTTGATAAAACAAACTTTTGATCCTGCAATTTCTTTTGGAGGGTTTTTGCTGAAATTCTGCATCATTGCTAGAATTTCTTCAGCTCCCGATTTTCCTTTGCGTACCACCGAAATGCCCTTTTCTTTTCCGTAACCGTATTCAATGTAAATATCTTGCAATAATTCAAACAAAGTTTTACCATTGTCTTTTGCCCAGGCAGTAATTTCCGCCATCATAGCACATGACGAAACGGCGTCTTTGTCCCTTGCAAAATCTTCGGGCAGAAAACCATAACTTTCTTCGCCACCACCAATATAATTTTTCAGTCCTTCGTTTTCGCGAATAACGCTGGCAATCCATTTAAAACCGGTATAACAATCGAATAATTCCACACCGTTACGTTCAGCTATTTGCTTGATAATCTCAGTAGTAACAATTGTTTTTACAATATATTCTTTGCCGGTAATTTTTCCCAATTCTTTCCAGCGACGAATGAGGTAATAGACAAACAACAAAGCAGTCTGGTTTCCATTTACTAAAATCCATTCGCCTTTATCATTTTTTACCGCAATTCCCAAACGGTCGGCATCTGGATCGGAAGCCATTACAATATCGGCATCGGTGGCAATGGCTTTTTTCACAGCCATATCCAAAGCTGCCGGTTCTTCGGGGTTTGGCGAAACTACGGTAGGAAAATCACCGCTGGTTACATCTTGTTCAGGCACATTGATAATATTGGTAAAACCATATTCGCACAATGCTCGTGGAATAAGTTTTACACCCGTTCCGTGAATTGGTGTGTAAACAATTTTCAAATCACTATTGCGTTTGATGGCTTCGGGCGAAAGTGACAGCGTTTTGATGGCTTCGATAAACGCTTTGTCTATTTTTTCACCAATAATTTCAATCAAATCAGGATTGCCTTTGAATTTTATTTCGTCTACATTCTTAATTTTAAGCACTTCTTTAATTACATTTTCATCGTGTGGGGCAATCATTTGTGCGCCATCATCCCAGTAGGCTTTGTAACCATTGTATTCTTTTGGATTGTGCGATGCAGTGAGGATAATACCACTTTGGCAACCAAGTTGACGAATGGCAAACGACGCTTCGGGAGTTGGTCGGAGGTCTTCGAATAAATAGACTTTTATACCATTTGCCGAAAAAATATTTGCCGAAATCTCTGAAAAAAGACGGCTGTTATTGCGGCAATCGTGACCAATTACAACACTTATTTGTTTCACTTTTGGAAATTGAGCTTTCAGATAATTGCTCAAACCTTGTGTGGCTGCACCTACTGTATAGATATTCATTCGGTTGGTTCCGGCACCCATAATGCCCCGTAATCCACCTGTTCCAAATTCCAAATCGCGATAAAAGGACTCGATTAGCTCAGTTTTATCTTCGGCATTTATCATGCGGCGAATGTCGCTTTTCGTTTCTGCATCATAATTTCCTGCTAGCCAGGTTTGCGCTTTGGCTACCACTTCCATTAGTAATGAACTGTTTTCCATACTGTTTGTTGTTTGATTATTTTATTCTGTATTGAACCATAAAAATACTTCTTTTTTTTGGATATTGAAAAAAAAAAATTGAAAATATAGCGATATTTACAACAAAAAGACCATGTAGGCAAGGTCTCTTTGTGATTTAAAGTAAAATATATTTAAAATTTTTTACGATATATACTACTATCAGGCTGTCTCTTTCAGGATCAATGAGAAAAATCTTGTTTAAAATCTCTTTTTTTGTAACTACTCAGCACCCCTAGAAAAGGATCAATCGTTATTTGCCACG
>JACDZH010000293.1 GCA_013426815.1 Paludibacter sp. | reverse complement strand
CTCCGATGATACAACTTTTTGACACACTTTCTTATCCCGAACTCAGGTTAATAAGTATAATTCTACTGGATTTAATTCTCTTTTTACCATATTATAGTATTCTGGAATTATTTCAATTCCAATTGAATTTCTTTTCATACTATTTGCAACACTTAATGTAGTTCCAGACCCCATAAAAGGGTCTAAAACAACATCTTGTTCTTTTGTAAACAGTTTTATAAACCATTCAGGCAATTCTTCTGGAAAAGCTGCGCTATGATTTTTATTATTACATTCAGTCGCCAAGTGCAATACATTTGTTGGGTATGCCATTTCTCTGTCTATCCAGTTAGAAATGTTTTTTCCGAAACCGCTTCCAACTTTTGAGTTGTCTCTAACCTTATCTGTTTCAGAAAGATTTTTCATTCTTGTCTTTTTCCAGTCGCCCATTGGAACCATAACAGCCTCTTGATACATGTGGAAGTGTTTGTCTTTATTGAATTGCAAAAGTCTTTCCCAAGAGTCCCGAAATCGATTAGGCCATTTACCTGGATAAGAATTTTTCTTATGCCACATAAATTCCTCAGTCCATAACCAACCTTGTTTTCGCATTGCTATAATAAGTTCCATTACATAAGTGCTTCGCTCTCCGTTTAGAACTTTTTCTTTAATATTTAGCACGAAAGTTCCTGTTGGTTTTAAAACTCTAAATAATTCTCCAGAAATAGGAAGAAACCACTCAACATATTTGTCAGGGTGTATACCACCGTAGGTACTTTTACGCTGGTCGGCATAGGGAGGTGAGGTTACAATTAAGTCCACAGAATTATCAGAAATTTTTTTTAATTCCTTCTTACAGTCACCCAGAAATAATTCAGTCGTAATTTTCATATTTTTCTTATCTTACAGTCAGTGCAAAGATAATATATATTTTCGTTGTTTATTCTGTCAAATTCGTAATTGTCAAGTACACTTATTTTTTTTTATATAATTACACATAACGACAGAGACTATGTGCATTTGGCGGCACCGTTGTACGGTATGTTTCATTTGCGGGAGCGTTCACTGTCGTGGAACGACAAAGTGAATGCGGGTGCAAAACTGCCAAAATGCACGTCAGCCAGCCAATGTCCCAAAGGCGTGTGTTAGCAAATCGTGCATTGGTTGTGTGTATGTTTTGTTGTAAGTTCAAATACGAAAGAAAAAAACACGTTTGGTTGCAATTCTACTTAAACATTGCTTCCAAACGTGATTTATTTTTGAATTATTTTGTACTGACAGTTACTTCGTCATCTGTTATTGTTATTTTATATTGCTTGTCCAATAAACCACCATTTGAGAAATAGCCAAACTCTTTACCTACAATGTAATTGTTTTGCTTAAATCTCAGATAGAATCCACCGTCTGATTTTGGTAATTTACTTTCTAATAACACCTTACTAATCGTGGTGCCAGATTGCACAATATCCATATCCATCGAATCCAGTAATAATAAATTTGTAACACCAACGTTTACAAATAATTTAACCTCTGAGATTTCATACTGAGATTTGTTAGTAAGATCTATACTTACACTATCTTCAACTTTGCAACTTAAAGTTGAAAGAATTATTAATACAATTAATGCTAATTTTTCCATGTCTGTTTAGTCTATAATATACACTAGATTATTAGGATATTTACTTGTATCATTTGAAGTGCTTATTTTTTGAGCTGAATTCAATTTGTTTTTTATACCGGTAACTATTTCATCTTCCGAAGGAGCTGCCACTCTTTTTAATGTATAAAACCAAGTCTTATGTTTACGTATCCAAGCCACACTTACAAAATAGTTTCTACCTTGGGCATTGTTATGTAAATCCATTTTTTTGTCAAGCTCCCAATCAACATCAGTCATAAAACTTGGCTTGACTGCACCTGTCTCATGTTTTGTTGTGAAGTCCTCAGTTCTTTCGGTACAATCAGAGATTGCATTTTTGTCTTCACCAATATACTTGCAAATTAACACATTCCAAATCGCATGACGAAATGCATCTGCTTTATCTCTCCATTTTGCTGATTTAGGATAATTGGAATCTGTTAGTGAATTTGCTTTTTCAGTAGCTTTTTTAATTGGCGAGATCAATGCTGGATGCCAAACAAAATACCAAAACTCTGAGGAATTTAAATCATATCCAAAATATTCATTTGAACTTGAGGACACTTTAAATGCTTTGGTGTTTGATTTGGGTTCAGCTTTTGTTAATGTTTGTACTAAATCAAATCTAACTAAAGAAGTATAAAAACTATCAATAACATTGATATTCTCAACTATTTCATCTGAACTTAAATCAGGGAAATTGACATTTATCTTTTCAATCTCATCTGTAGACAGACTGTCAAGTTTTGGGTATTTTGTTAGAATGCCATCAATAATTTGATTCATTTCTTCCAAAGTAATTCCAGCAGTCTCAGAAGATCTTACTTTCATTATACCACCTGTATTATTGGTGTAGAATTGATTTTGTAAATCAGTCAGTCTTAATGATAATACACTTTCATTATAATTGACAGGTAAATTTACTTTAAGTCCAGCAAATTTCATTTCATCGGTATTTACTGATTTCTATACTTCATTCTTCTCACATGAAGTTAGCGTAAATGCTATAATAGCAAAGATATAAATTATTTTTTTCACTTAGGATTTGTGTTTTATGAATGTTTTTGGATTGTTTTTATGAATCTCAAAGCATTCGGATTAATATTGTTTTTTCAGACTTTTCATTTTGTTGGTCAGGTGTAATAAGCGGTTTACACGAACCTAAAGTATTTGTTTGTTGGGTACAACAAACTTAAGCACACAAATACAACAAGATTGTACTTCAAATAAATTTTTCATTTTCGATAAATACGTTTTAGTAGTATTGCGCTAACTTTTAACTTTAACTTATAAGTACTTGTAAAACAGTACAATAAGTGCGATCTTTGATTTTTTGATTTGAATTGACTTACATTTGCCCCAAAAACATAATTTTATGCATTCGGGTAAATATGTATTCTCACAGGTTTTGGACTTTGTAGACCAATATGAATTCAACAAGTGCGTAAAACGCTATTTTGGTAATATGAGTATCGGGTGTTGTACCTAAAGAAAAAAGTTTACATTTGTCTTTCAT
>JACDZH010000292.1 GCA_013426815.1 Paludibacter sp. | reverse complement strand
ACCTCAATTATCAATTGAATTTTAAAATTCTTATCCCGAACTCAGGTTAATACATAAATACTTTGTCCACTGTCAATGGCTTTTGGAAAATCAACGTATTTAATTTCACAACCGATACAACCTGATTTGACAACGAGAACAGTATCAACATTAGTCGCTTTAAGGTGCTGGAGAAAGCATTTTAATTCTTGTTCAGTTTTCTTTTCTTGTCCAAAAGATGTCTGAGTCAAAATTGTCAGAAAAAGCAAGGTTAAAACTTGGTTTTTTTCATTTTAGTTTGAAAATTTGGCTGTTTTCTTTCGTGTCTTAGGCATAACCGTTTATTGACAAATCAAATAGTTTGTCTTTGTCTATGCAATATTTTATATCCCAATAATAACTTCCACCATCAAAGACCTGAACTCGGTCTTTCAACCAAGAATTTTCAGCGTCTTTGTCCCAAAAGCAATTAATCAAAAGTATTCGCTGTCCATCTTTATCTATGTAACCAAAATACTGTCTTTTGTATCTCCTCAAGTTCTTATGAATCAATGGTGTCGAAGTTTGGTTTTGTTTCTGTCTATTTAGTTTCTCTAAATCTCGAATCAATGCAAATTCTGATTTGTCAATGTCTTGTTTAGTCGGTGTAAATCTTTTCCCAGGAATCATATCTATGTAATTCGCTGGAAAAATTGCAACGTCAAATTTCTTTGTTTTATAATGTTCTGCTTCTATATGGTTCGAATTTGCCTGTCCTAACCCATGAAAAATTGTCAGCAGTAAAACAGATAATAATAAGCTAAATCGTCTCATTTTTTTTTTCTAAAATGCCGCCTAACGACCGAGGCTATGGGCATTTGGCGGTTTGCGGGAGCATTCGCTGTCTTGAAACGACAAGGTGAATGCGGGAGCAAAACCTGCGGAATGCACGTCAGCCAGCCTATGACCATAGGCGTGTGTTAGCAGCTGGCCGTTGGTTGTATCTGGTTGTTTTCATGTTGTGAGAATTTAGCGATCTATATTTAAGCAACTATTGATATAGATTTATTTCCCTTTTTTCTGATGGACGCATTTCTGATTATTGTACTTGTTGTGTCGCTTCAATCAAGTCTAGTTTAATAATTTCCCAGTATTTCTTTCGCAAACAAACCGGATCAAAATCAGTATCAGCATTTTCAAAATTACTGAAGTTGATTATAATTTCTTGTTTATCATGTGAATATGGATAACGTTCTTCGTGTAAATGAAGCATATCTTCAATTGAATATATATCCATCAATTCATGAATATCCCAAAAGTCTTTCTTTCTTCCAATTCTCGATACTACATCAATTTTCATAGCAGCTATTTCTTCAAGCGAAGCTAAACGCAAACCATCAATCATCAAGAAAGGTCTGATAAATGGGTCTGTGTAAAATAAATCTAATTTAATGCATTCATTTTTAGAATTCCCTATGTAATATGATTTGCCCATCCCTACAATGTCTGTTTTAAATGTATCAACATATGCATATTTTTTTCTCAGATAATCATCAATTGCTTTAAAATCTACAGAATCATACATACTGTCCGTAAACAAATCAATGTCGATAGATTGGCGATGTCCTAATTGCAAACTTAACGATGTTCCTCCCACTAACCGAAAATCATCGAAAACTGAAGTTTTCATTAAATCTTGAAGAGTTGAACACAATAAAGTGCTTACTGTATTATAAAACAATGATTTAGCCATATTGCTGTAAATATTTATGAATGTTTGCTCTTATTATTTCGCTTGTAATAGTTTTTTCGCGAAGGAGTCTCAGTACAGTTTCTTTACTATAGAAACGAATTATTTCCTGTATTTCCTGTTCATTACCTCTTTCAAACATTCTATAAATTACGGCTAATTTATTCTTTTCCCAGTCGATTAGTTTTATATCTGTATCCCAAAATACTACAGACCTAAATTTAGATAAATTGGGATGATAATTCTTGGCTAATTTTTTTTTTTCTTGTGCTATGTCGCAATACGCTTGTAGAACCATAAAATAGCCCTCTTCCAACCCCAATGCCTGCTCAATTTTCAATGATAAAGCAGGATTCATTCGTCGTTTACCTTTTGTAATGGTAGTAATAGTTTGAGGAAACTCATTTATGGAGTGAGCGAATGTTCCTTTTGGCAGTTTTCTATTTTTTAATTCTCTTTCCAGTATTAAACCGGGATGAATACCTTTGATTATACTTATGTTTGAATTCATAGTTGTCAATTATTTTTCAACAAAGATACAAGAAAATAAACAAATTTGTTTATTTTGAATGAAAATTTTCGAAATAATCAAGAATTGGGAAGGTTCGGGTTCTCTTTTTTCTTTTTTTTTCGGCTAGCTGCTAACGACCGAGGCTATGGGCATTTGGCGGCACCGTTGTACGGTATGTTTCATTTGCGGGAGCATTCGCTGTCGTGGAACGACAAAGTGAATGCGGGAGCAAAACCGCCGGAATGCACGTCAGCCAGCCAATGAACATACGAGGCGTGTGTTAGGGCGTCGTAATTTGTTTTTCAGTCGTGTTTCTTTTCAATTCAAGTTTTAATTCATTCAAAAATTCAGTGTCATGTTTAAGAGAATCTTTCAATATTTCGATAAAAGTCTCATTGGAGAGGACTTGTTTTACTATAGAGTCAGTCGGGTTTTGTCGATAATCGCTCTCATAGTTTCTATTCTCAGTCTTGTTTTCGGGAAATATAAGATTATATAATGCTATTCCCGGTTGAATTGAAGCAATTACTAAAGCAATAATTGAAATTCTTATAGTCTTTTGATTTGAGTTTCTTTCTTTCTTTTTAATGTATTTCTCGATTCCCCATTTTATAGCTTTATTTCCTTCTGGAGTAATTCTAATATGAAATTCTGTGTTTCCGTATAGATTCACAGAATGATATTCAATCAATTTGTAATGGTTAATCAAAAAAGACATGACTAAACTTATTTCATTTTCATTAAATCCTTTGTCTGTAAGATATTTTTTGGAATCTTCTACATTTGTTTTTCCATTCTTGTCGTCCATATGTTTGAACAACAATTCAGCTATTTTTAATTGTCTGTCGTTTAGCATTGTCTCTTTTTTTCTATTATGTCTTATCCTAGAATATGGCTACAGGTTAAACATTGGTTTTAGTTGTTCTTA
>JACDZH010000291.1 GCA_013426815.1 Paludibacter sp. | reverse complement strand
GTCGATAGAACCTTTGCACATTTTTTCTTAAGCTGACTGATAACGACCGAGGCTATGGGCATTTGGCGGTTTGCGGGCGTATTCGCTGTCGTGGAACGACAAGGTGAATGCGGGAGCAAAGACCGCTGAATGCACGTCAGCCAGCCAATGAACATAGGCGTGTGTTATGGGCTAGGTGTTTGATTTCTAATCAAATGGATTCCTGCTTTGATTATATTCTCTCATAAAGTTGTAGCCTGTTGTTCTAGATTCTTCTAAAATAAATTTTTTAGAATCCATTTTTAAAAGGACAACTTCAACACCAATTTTTTTTCCTATTTCAATTAATGTATCTATCAATTCAGTATTTGCTTTACAACCTAAATAGATTTTTTTTGCATATGGAAATGGAAGTTTGTTATCATAGAAATTACTGATTTTACCATCAACAATTAGTCTCCATTCCTTTTCATAATTCCAATTGGCTGATTTTACAATGAATGTCTTATAAATTAATTCGTTAATATTGCAATTGTTTCCCTGAGAATCAAATTCAAGTTTCTTAAGCTTTGTAATAGGTATATTTATTCTATTACATGTATATTCAACAGGAAATAACCCAGCTTTAATCAATGCAACATTTTTCTCTAATAAATATTCTGATTTTTCATAGTAGAACTGATAGTCTTCTAATGAAAATTGAATATCTTTTTTTAGTAATTCAAGGTCATACTCTACACAGAAACCTTTATGATTATCTGCATAGTGTGACCACATTACAACTTGTTTAAAGAACTCTTCATATTTATCAAATTCAGAGAAACATGCTACTCTAATATCAACGTCCCTAAGTTTTGTGATTTTCGTGTCTAACTCAGACTCTTTCTCATTTAAAAAGTCATATACAATTCCTCGAAATTTTTCTGATTTTGAATTTAATATCAAGTGTTTTGCAATGAAATATTCTTCTTTTCTACTTAAATAATGATAACTTATTCCTAAACGACTATCTTCTATTCTCCACTTTTCTTCTATAGTGAAACCGTCTGATTTATCTTGTTCTTCTACGCATCCATTCTTTGTAATAAATTGTAGAAGCATATCTTTATTAAATTTTTCATTGTCATAGCCAATCTTACAATCAAAAGGGTCATTGAAAGATTTTGGATTAGATAACCATACTTTCTGATTCTGTATGTCTAAAATATTTTCCGAAGTTGGTGAATAGTATTTAAACAAGTAATGAGGTAAAATATCACTTTTCTCATTTATCAAATTAAGATTTTCAAACGCTATCCTTAAAAAAGATTTCTCTTTATTCTTGGCTTTATTAAAAATCGTTGTAATGAATTTTCTTTGCCACTTACTGTTGATTTTAAATGAATTTGTTGTCATTTAGTATGTGTCTTTATTTTTTTTACACTTGCCCATAACTAATAAGGCTATGCTTGCAGCCCGTTTGCGGGTGTAAATTTGTCGGAAGACAAATACACCAAAAGCGGGCGAAAAGCTACCAAAAACCACGTCAGCGGGCTGCAAGTATAGGCGTGTGTTATGTGTAGCTATTTGGTTGTCTTTCAATTAAATGTCAAATGAAAAAAAATGAATAATATGATAAAGCGATTTTTTATTTCTTTCTGGAAAAATTTGTGTCACGAGTGGAAATATCGTGACGAACCGAGTCAATTTTGTCAGTTAAGTCTTTTACAGCACGACTTGTTGTATCTGCTCTTAATTCTAAGTGTTTTATTGAATTGCGTTCTTGCGTGGGTGTCGAGAAATTGACGATACTTAAAATGCCTAAAATTATAGTCAAAGCAGTTAATGGATAAAATGAAATTGATTGTCGTTTGGAATTTTTTAAGTCAGTTCTAAGTTTGTCAATTGTAATTTCATAGATTTCTTTTTCTTGATTCTTTGTTTGTTCAAATTTGTCAAACGTCGTAAAATTCCAACCAGGTTCTGTTAGTACTGTAATACCAGTTCTGTCTGAAAGTTTGTATTTTATAAGTCCGATAGCAATTGTTTTATCAATTATTGTATGACTTTCATAGTCTACATTTCTAATAGTATTTTTGAATTTATATAAATTTTCGGTATGTAATGTACCACCTTGTTTTTTGTAATAATCTATAAGATTTTCAATTATGTATTTTTCTGTAGTATTTAGCATTTTCTTATTTTTTTATTTTTTATATAGTTACACATAACGACTGAGGCTATGGGCATTTGGCGGTTTGCGGGAGCATTCGCTGTCGTGGAACGACAAAGTGAATGCGGGAGCAAAACTGCCGGAATGCACGTCAGCCAGCCAATGTCCCATAGGCGTGTGTTAGCAGCCGTAGTTTGGTTTTCAGTCTGTCGTTTAAACTTCAGCCGTTAAATGAGCTTTCATTCGTTAACCGATTTCTTTTCAGTCAACCGCCAAATTCGTTGCAAATTAACGGATAATTTTTAAGTTATCAAGTCTTAAATTCCATGTTTCTCAACAGTTTTTATAAGTCGAGAAATAGAATCTGACTTTTTTCTTGTAGCAAAGTTGTCAAACCGCTAAAAACTTGAATTTCAAGTCGAGTTTCAGCGTTTAAAAGTCATTTCTGTTTTCTTTTGTCGCTGTTAAAATGTTGAAATGTTGTCGAAATGAGCAAAATCAAAGTATCAAAAACTTTCTGTTAAGCATTCTCTCGACAACTCGAAACGGGTTTTCTCTTTTTTCGAGTTGTCAAAGAGAGTTTGTTTTGTTTTTTTCTTGTTTTCAGTCTTATCGAAATGCGTTTTCAGCCCGAAAACGTTCAAATTCACACTATCTCAATGTCGATTTTCGTAGTCATCAGTCGTTGTCAATTATAGTCGAAAAGCTAAAAATCGAATTCTTCCTTAGAAAATCTGCGAGGAATTGTCCGCAAAGCAAAGTCCGTAAGTGGGTGCAAAGCAGTCGATTTTCACGCAGTTTTTTCAGGTCGAGGAGCGGACAGTTCGTCAAAGATTTTTCAACCAACAAGTCGGTCTTTTTTCTTTTTTCACTATGGCTGCTAACGACCGAGGCTATGGGCATTTGGCGGTTTGCGGGAGCATTCGCTGTCGTGGAACGACAAAGTGAATGCGGGAGCAAAACCGCCGGAATGCACGTCAGCCAGCCAATGAACATAGGCGTGTGTTAGCAGCTAGCCG
>JACDZH010000290.1 GCA_013426815.1 Paludibacter sp. | reverse complement strand
ACCTTATAACAACAATAAATTTTTAAATACCGCTTTTAGCGGACAACAATGGTTTTTTTTATAACGAGTAGCTAATTATTTAACTATTCCAATCAGAAAATTAGTCGTAAATTTAATCATAACTCGAAAACACATATTTCTAAATAGTTTTTTTGCAGTTAAATAGACCTTATTTCTATTAAAATGCTATTTAGTTGTAATATAGCTACTTGAATATTTTAAGCTCGACCTTTATCCCTAACCATTTCTTCCACCTGATTGCGAAAGGGTGATGGATTTAAGAGTAAAGCAATTGCATTTAAATCCATATTAACTATAATATATTGATAATGATAAATATTAACTTTATAATTTTAGTGTATTTTCGGTTATTCCGGAAATTGAGTGTGCTAATGATTTTCGGAGTGTACTAAATATTTAATCATTTACTGGAAATATTGTCGGTAAATAATTGATTTACACTACCCCAAGTCACTTTCGATAAATGGGGATAAATGGCATGGAAGTAAAATACAATTTACAATTGAAAATAAAAATAAGACATTTATATTTAAACTTTTACTTAACATATAAAAAACAGTTAATGTTCATGTTAAAAAATTAAATGACCTTAACAATTCAAAATTTGAATTTGATTGACAAAAGTTTTTAGTTAAATTTTGGCAGTTCCAAATAGTGTTTTTTTTATTGAAAAATTGGAAAATTATTAAATTACAAATTTTTCTAAAAAAAACACGTCAATTGTTTTTTAATCAGAATAAAAGCTATATATTTGCAGTCCATTTATAAACCCATATAAAAATCATTTATTTACTAACATATAAAAAATTTATTAAAATGACTAAGGCAGACATTGTAAACGACATTGCAAAAAGTACAGGTATTGATAAAGCAACTGTATTGACAACTGTAGAAGCTTTTATGGAAACAGTAAAAGATTCACTTTCAAAAAACGAAAACGTGTATTTAAGAGGATTTGGTAGTTTTATTATCAAACAAAGAGCTGAAAAAACTGCTCGTAACATTTCTAAAAACACAACTATCATTATTCCAGCGCATAACATTCCATCTTTCAAGCCAGCAAAGACATTTGTAAGTGTAGTAAAATAATATTTTTCACAAAACTAATTTAATTGAGATGCCAAGCGGTAAAAAAAGAAAACGACATAAAATGTCAACTCATAAACGTAAAAAAAGACTGAGAAAAAATAGACACAAGAAAAAATAGTCTAACAGGTCTTTAGTTATAAAGTCCATTAAAACAAACTTATAAGCTAATTTCTTGGCTATAAGTTTGTTTTTTCTTTATAAAAATAAACATAACCAAAAATCAAAAAAAAGTGAATAGCGAACTAGTAGTTGATGTGAAAACATCCGAAATTTCTATTGCGCTGCTCGAAGACAAACGCCTTGTAGAGATTAACCAGGAAGGACGCGAAGAACAGTTCGCCGTGGGTAATATATATATGGGCAGGGTAAAAAAAATAATGCCCGGTTTAAATGCAGCATTTGTAGACGTTGGTTACGAAAAAGATGCCTTTTTACATTATCTTGATTTAGGTTCCAATTTCAACACCCTAACACAATTTACAACGCAGGCGATGAGCGACCGAAAGAAAACGCCTGCAATTCAAAAAACAAAACTGCAACCGGAAATTGATAAAAACGGTTCAATTAATGACATTTTAAAACCAGGACTGGACATATTGGTACAAGTTACCAAAGAACCTATCTCAACCAAAGGTCCAAGATTGACTGCCGAAATATCCATTGCCGGAAGGTTTTTAGTTCTGATTCCATTTGCAGATAAAGTATCGGTTTCGCAAAAGATAAAAACGGAAGAAGAACGAATTCGACTCAAACAATTGATTCAAAGCATTAAACCAAAAGGTTTTGGAGTAATAGTTAGAACAGTTGCTGAGGAAAAAAAAGGAGCAGAACTCGATAACGAATTGAGAATTTTGGTAAAACGCTGGGAAGAAGCTATCACCAAAACACAACAATCCAAAGGAGTAACGCTTATTTTAGAAGAATTAGGTCGTACGGTAGGAATAATTAGAGATTTATTCAGCCCAAGTTTTAAACATATTCATATCAACGATCCGGCGGTGTATACCGAAGTGCGTGATTACGTGGAACTGATTGCACCCGATCGTAAAGACATTGTAAAATTATATGAAGATGAGATTCCAATTTATGATAGTTTTGGTATTACCAAGCAAATAAAATCAGCATTTGGGAAAACCGTATCATTCAAAAGCGGAGCTTATTTGATTATTGAACACACCGAAGCCCTACATGTAGTTGACGTTAACAGCGGAAATAGGTCTAAAGCAGGGAACGGACAAGAGGATAATGCTTTGGATGTGAATTTGGCAGCTGCCGACGAAATTGCCCGTCAACTTCGCTTACGCGATATGGGAGGTATTATTGTGGTAGATTTTATTGATATGCACGAGACGGAAAATCGTCAGAAACTATTCGACAGAATGCGTGAAAACATGGCCAATGACAGAGCCAAACACAATATTCTTCCGTTGAGTAAGTTTGGACTTTTACAAATGACACGGCAACGTGTTCGTCCGGTAATTCATATCGATATTGAAGAAACCTGTCCTACTTGTTATGGACATGGTAAAACAAAACCATCGATACTTTTTACGGATCAATTGGAAAGCAAAATTGAATATCTGGTAAATGTAATAAAAATTAAAGAGTTTACACTTCAAGTTCATCCTTATGTAGATGCCTATATCTCTAAAGGTATTCTATCGATGAAGTTACAATGGAAACTAAAATTCGGAAAGGGATGTAAAGTAATTGCCTCACAAAAATTGGGCTTTTTGCAATACAAATTTTACGACAAAAAGGGAATTGAAATTGACCTACAAGAAGAAATAGAAAAAATATCGTAAACAACTTAAAAACAAAAAGAGGCTACCCGAAATGGAATAGCCTCTTATTTTTATAAAAATTGAGTATTTATGAAATTGCCTGCTTAATATCCACAAATAAATCTTCAAAATCTTCCAATCCCACTGAAATTCGAATGGTTTTGCCGGAAACATGCATTTCATGTCGTACATCCTGTGAGAAGGTTCCTCCTGACTTTGACAATGCGCCACCCTAAAAATTTTTCCAGAAATTTTCTTCAAA
>JACDZH010000289.1 GCA_013426815.1 Paludibacter sp. | reverse complement strand
TGAATATTGTTGATAAACAACCATATAACAAATTAATTCAAATAATCTCTATTATCAGTAATCAAGGTGTTAATAAAAACTGCATGTATGGATTATTCTTCTTAATCTCAATCTTTAGTTTAATTGAGGTTTTTAAAACTGTAAATGTCTATTATATTATTTATTGGAAAAGATGACAAGTACATAAGATTAAAAATAAATCTTTATTTTTTTTACAGGCAATAATGAGAAAATGTCTATATTTGTGCTTAAACTTTTTTAAACGATAATTGCAAGATTTGATTTAAATTTAAGACTACAATCTCTACATTGAAATCTTATTCAACCAATTTTTTGCTTTTACAATTTTCTTTCTTTCATTTACAAAATTTAGTTTTTATAAAAATGACAAAAACACTTCAACAAATTATATTCACACTTCTACTGTCTATTCCATTATTTTCATATTCTTCTGAAAAAGATTCTAACTTTCCAGAAACCATAGTCAACCAATTCGCAAAGCTTTGGAGGAGTGTTCCACAAGAAAAGTTATACCTACATACAGACAAACCATATTATAGTGCAGGAGAGAATATTTGGTTTAAAGGCTATTTAGTAAATGCCACAACCCATAAACCAACTGCTCTCAGTCAATTTATATATGTAGAACTAATTAACAGAATAGACACAGTTGTTTACCGTGTAAAAATTCGAATGGATTCACTCGGTTTTTCAGGCTACTTAAAAATCAAACCCGAATTGCCTAGAGGTTATTATACCCTTCGGGCTTACACTTATTGGATGCAAAATGCAACAAGTGATTTCTTTTTTCGCAAAAGTATTTATATAGGGAATCCTATAGATGACACTACAACAAGCCAAATAGCTTATGGCGAAGCTATTAATGGTATTATTCCAGTTTCAATTACTATTACCAATGCCAATAAATCACCTCTTACCAAAAAAAAAGTTATCATTAATCAAAATTGGAACAAAGCCCCTAGAAAGAAAATAACTTTAGAAACCAATGTTGAAGGTAAAATAAACTGGCAAATATCAATCGATCCCTCCGATAATTCTAAAAAAAGTATCGATATAACAATAGATGAGCCAACGATAAAACACAAAAACAAGTTTTTCGTTCCAGAATTTAGCTGTGATTACGATGTGCAATTTTTCCCCGAAAGTGGTGTTTTACTTACAAATAGATTACAAACCATTGCATTTAAAGCAATTGGTAAAGATGGATTGTCTGTTGAAATTAAAGGGAAAATTTTTACAAATAATAATGAGGAGGAAATTACAGAGTTTTCGTCATTTAATAAAGGTATGGGCAAGTTTATTATTGAAAGTCAAACCAACGCAAGTTATTATGCTATTGTAAAATCGGACAAAGGAATAGAAAAAAGATTCGAATTACCGCCATCGCAACCCGAAGGCGTAGCAATACATTTGGCTTACAATAAAGATAAAATTTTATATGAATTTATCAATCAAACCAATCGATTAAACAATTCGCTTTATCTTCTTATACATTCACGTGGAAAAGTTTTTGTTGTACAGGCTTTAAAAGCAATGTTTGGACAAATTTCGACAGCTTTACTTCCATCTGGCATAGCATCTTTCTCGATAATAGATTCAATTGGGAATATACTTTGTGAACGACATACTTTTATAAAAAACATCAAAGAACCTACAATTGAATTTATTACTGAAAAAGCAAATTATGGTATTCGTGAAATGGTTAATATAAATTTGAATGTTAAATCATCACTGAGAAAATCAACCGGAGGAAACTTTTCAATCAGCGTTACCGATAGCCGAATAGTAATATTAGACACATTATCAAATAATATGATGAGTTACTTATTGCTTAGCTCAGATATTAAAGGCTATATTGAAGATCCTGCAACTTATTTTGCCGATAATTTAATTTCAACTCGCGAAAAATTGGATTTGCTTATGATGACTCAAGGTTGGCATCGTTTTAAAACTGCCGAAATACTGAAAAGTAAATATCCATCAATTAGTTTTTATTTCGAAGCAGGTCAAGCATTATCAGGTAGAGTAACAAATATTTTACAAAAACCATCAAAAAATTGTGATATTATAATGTTAACTCCTTACAAGTCAACAATTAAATGGGTTAAAACAGACAGTTTGGGTCGATATATGATAAGTGGAATTGAATTTCCAGATAGCACAACTTTTATTTTGAAAGCCAAAAAGAAAAGCCTGACTGATGTGGAGATAATCCCCGACCCAGATAATTTTCCTCAAGCAACTAACTATATTCCAGTCACAAGAGGAGAGAATATTAATGCACCAAACGAATACTTCATTCAAAGCAAAGAAAAGTATTATTATGAAGGTGGGATGCGAGTTGTCAATTTGGATGAAGTGGTGGTAACAGCTGAAAAGAAGAAAAGTGAATCGAATGATAATTTTTACTCAGGAATGGCTGATTCGCAAATAACAGCCGAAAATATTGAAAAATTACCCAGAATGTCAGTTATGACAATTCTTTCTACAATTGCTGGTGTTCAGGTTTCGGGCGACCAGATTTCGATTCGTGGAAATCAGGGAAAACCCCTTATACTAATAGATAATTTCGTAACTGAAGAAACAAGTGAACTGAACTTTTTAAATAGCTATGATATAGAAGATATTTCAGTTTTCAAAGGATCCAGTGCTTCCATTTTTGGTTTACGCAGTGGCAATGGTGTGATTGCTATTACTTTAAAAAAAGGTGTTGTTTCAAAAGCTAGCACTCCAATTAGTTATGCAACTATTGTCCCTTTGGGTTACCAAAAACCAAGTGAATTTTATATACCAAAATATGAAATTGATAGTATCTATTCAGATAAAAAACCAGACCTCAGAACTACCATATATTGGAATCCAAAACTCGTTGCTGACACTACTGGATTCGTACATGTAAAATTTTATTCAGCCGACAAGGCACATAACTATTCAGTCATAATAGAAGGAATCACCAATGATGGAGAAATATGCAGTTACGTTGGAATAATTAAACGAGAAGAAAATTAACATGTGTAAAATTCTTGACAATCAGGAACTATAAGATTTTTTTTTAAAATTAACATGCCGCTTTCTTAAACGATAATTCTAGCGAATTATTCAAAATTAAAGTAACTACTCAGCACCCCTAAGTTGATGATACAGAATATTTTATGAATTTGA
>JACDZH010000288.1 GCA_013426815.1 Paludibacter sp. | reverse complement strand
AGGGGAGGGGGGAATCTGCAATGAAAGCGGTCAATGGCAGCTTCAACCACCCCCAGCCCCTCCCGTCAAGGGAGGGGAGCTTTCTTTCCGGTATGGAACCCTTGTTGGAGAATTCCCATTACAATAAGATGGACAATACGGGGAGTCCGGTTAGAGTGCTGTGTCAGCGGCAGCTCCACGATTTCGGGTCACAGGGGATGCGGGAAAGACGAGGACGCCGGGGGCCGGCAGGAACCACTTGAAGAAAAAGGTGCTTTTTTGAAAAATATCCTCCTAATCGCGGCACAGACATTTCTACTCTGGGTCATTTACTCTCTGGGTACCTGGATCGTAAAGTATTTCCATATCCCCCTGCCGGGCAGCGTGCTGGGCATATTGATCCTCTTTGTCCTGCTGTCCCTGGGAGTGATCAAGGAACGGTGGCTGTCGGCGGCAGTCAATCCCCTGCTCAAGCATCTCTCCTTTTTCTTTATTCCCATTGCCGTGGAATTGATGCAATGGGGGGATTTATTCATAAAAAAAGGGCACCTGCTCTTTCTACCCCTGGTGCTCAGCACTCTGGTTGCACTCCTGGCAACGGGCGGAGTGGTTGAACTTTTCAGCAAAAGCAACAAAGAGGAAAAGGAGTAGTGGACATGCAGGGGACAGCCATAACAGTGTTTACAATAGTGCTCACCGTCGGCATTTATCTGATCAGCCTGAGAATCTGTCAAAAGATACAAAAACCGTTTTTGACCCCCTTGCTGATCAGCACGACGGTCATCATCCTTGTCCTGGTTTCTTCGGGCATCACCTTCGAACAGTACAAGCCGGGCAAGGCCATTCTGACTTTTTTACTGGGCCCGGCCACCGTCGGACTGGCCCTGCCGCTGTACCTGAACCGCCAGCTTCTGCGCAAAATGCTCCTTCCCATACTGCTGGCCATTGTCTGCGGTTCCATAGCCACCGTCACCACCGCCGTTGTGCTGGCCCGGATGAGCGGGCTTGATGTCTTGCTCGTGACCTCCATGGCCACGAAATCCATAACCGCCCCCATCGCCATCGAAATCTCCCGGATTATCGGCGGCGATCCGGCCATAGCCGTTGCCTTTGTGGTTTTTACCGGTACGCTGGGTTCAATGATCGGCCCCAGTTTCCTCTCCTTGTGTAAAATCAACACCCCCGTCGCCCGAGGGCTGGCCATGGGACTAGCCGCCCACGGCCAGGGCACGGCCACGATCCTCCGGGAAGGACAACTTCTGGGAGCCATGGCCGGGGTGGCCATGGCCCTGTCGGCAATCTTCGTTTCATTTATCGCCCCGTTTTATATCCCCTGGCTCCTGTAACCGGGCTTCCCGCGGGCGCAAAAAGCAGTGCTCCCTGCACAAAGAACTGGCTCTATCTTCCCGTCGCGCGGGGTCCTTTGTGGATCTACGCGCCAATTCGAGGCAGGGCGGAAAAATGGCCCTGCATAAACACCTCATCCCCGCCTCCCGCTCTTTGAAAGAACAAATTCAACTCTGACCCCTTTTGATCTTCGATGTTGAATTCACCCATAAAAAAGGCGCCATTTCCGTTCGTTCAGAAATGGCGCCTTTCCTGTTTGTTCTTCGTTTTTTTTATCAGGCGGCAATCATAAAATCATTGGCCGTGACTGCGGGTTTGGTGGTGAGCGCGGCGAATTGAACTGCCACGCCCTGACCGATGCCGTCAGCGTCGTAGAAGAGTGCCCCTGATGTGGTGTTGTAGAGGATATAGTCGTTTCCATCCCCGGCAGCACCGGTGGCACTGGCAAGGAAATACTGAGAGGAGAGCGTCCCCACACTGGTCAAGGTGGTAAAGATATCCTTGTCCAGTCTGAACTTGTCCTGGCCGCTGATGAAATCAGCGATCGAATCTATATTGTTTGCCGCGTTCAAGAAGGTGTCAAAGACAAAGGTATCGTTGCCTGCGCCGCCGGTCAGGATGTCATTTCCCAAGCCGCCATTCAAGGTATCATTGCCCAGGTCACCAGAGAGTGTATTGGTCACGCTATTGCCGGTAAGGATATTGTTCCGGTTGTTGCCGGTGCCATTTATGGCATCAGTCCCCGTCAGGGTCAGGTTCTCGACATTGGCGCCCAGGGTATGGGTGACGGAACTTTGCACCGTATCGGTTCCCTCGCTGGCCAGTTCGGTGACGATATCGCCAGAATTGTCAACCGTATATCTGTCGTTACCTGAACCGCCAAGCAGTGTGTCCGCTCCGACTCCGCCATTCAGGGTATCGTTACCCAGGCCCCCATTCAGTATGTTTGCAGCACTATTTCCGTTAAGGGTATTGTTCAGGGTATTGCCGGTGCCGTTTATGGCATCAGTCCCGGTCAGGGTCAGGTTTTCGACATTTTCGCCCAGGGTATGGGTGATGGCGCTTTGCACCGTATCAGTTCCTTCGTTGACCAGCTCGGTGACGATATCGCCGGTGTTGTCAATAACGTATCTGTCGTTACCTGAACCGCCAAGCAGTGTGTCCGCTCCGCTGCCGCCATTCAGGGTGTTGGCCGCGCTGTTGCCCATAAGGATATTGTTCAGGATGTTGCCAGTGCCATTTATGGCAGCAGTCCCCATCAGAGTCAGGTTCTCGACATTGGCGCCCAGGGTATGGGTGATGGAGCTTTGTACCGTATCGATTCCCTCACCGGCACTCTCCCTGATACCATCACCCGACACATCAACCACATACGTATCATTCCCGGCACCGCCAATCATGGTATCAATCCCTTGACCACCATTCAGTGTATCATTCCCGGTTCCGCCCTCCAGTGTGTTCGCAACGCTGTTGCCGGTAAGGATATTGTTCAGGCTGTTGCCGGTTCCATTGATCACGGCGGTGCCGGTGAGGGTCAGGTTTTCGATATTCGCGGCCAGGGTATATGTGATGGCGCTTAAAACGGTATCAGTTCCTTCATCGGCAAGCTCGGTGACGATATCGCCGGTATTATCAACAACGTAGCTGTCATAGCCCGCGCCGCCAAGCATGGTATCGGCACCGGTGCCACCGACCAGGGTATCGTTTCCGTTACCGCCTTCCAGGCGGTCGTTTCCGGCGCCGCCATCGAGAAAGTCATCACCTGTTTGTCCATAGAGTGTATTATCACCCTCTGTGCCAATCACAAGAGATTCTCGGCTCAGAGTTGTGTCATCGGCAAAACTGAACTGATCCATACGTTCTGAGCGATAACTCGAATGGAACC
>JACDZH010000287.1 GCA_013426815.1 Paludibacter sp. | reverse complement strand
AAGTTTTCTTTATGAGAACTTCCCTTTTTTCTGTTTTATTTGTCGGTCAGTAGTGGATCCATATAAGTGTTGAAGTCTCGATATCTAATGTCCGAAAACTTTGTGTTACCATTTCTTATACCGTTACTTATAATAGAATACCCATCGAATTGCAAACTCAAGTTTTGTTTTTTGTCAAGTGTAAAATCGGTAGTAATTCTGTAGGTATGTGTCTTACTGCCACTTAATGTGGTTGAAATTATCGATTTTTGATTATCAAACAACGTACTATTATTATCCTCCTGTGTGTTGGAATTGCTATTTGTATAATCGTAATAAAGACTTGTAGTGAAAGATTTCCCACTAAATGCAGTTTCAATATTGCCCCATTCGGTGGTTCGTTTCGATTGATTAATACCACTTTCAAATTGCACATAATATTTCTCTTGACGTTTTATGGTTTTGATCAGTATTACGGCATGTCCTTCTGCATCGTAGGCAGCCGACGGATTATCAATGATTTCAATCGACTTAACAAGTTGAGGGTTGAGTAATTTTACTTCATCTAATGAATTGACCCGCTTATTGTCAATATAGAATATAACATTATCTTTTCCGATAACTGAAATATTCCCTTGTCCATCACTTTTTACACCAGGTGTTCGCCGAAGCATTTCAATTCCATCTCTCGATTCTCCCAATGTACTTCCTTCGATATTTACAGTTATTCTGTCGGCTTTGGTTACTATTGTGGGTCTGTGCGCAGTAACAGTAACTTCCTTTAGTTCCTTATTCTTTAAAGCAATTGGAGTTAACTCTTTATTTGAGTTGTCTTGAATTTCAATAATTTGCTTGTGCTCAATATATCCCAAGCTAGTTACTTTTAAAAAGTATTTCTGCTTTTTCAACTTATCAAAACTGAAAACTCCGTCATAAAAAGTTCCACCAATTATATTTGTGGAATCTTCAACTGAAGTTAATACTATATTAAAAATGTCGACTGGATTTTGTTTAGAATCTTTGACTTTTCCTGTTATCGAAAATTGAGAAAAAGAGTTCAACGAATAAAGGCATAGGATAATAAAAAATAGTTTTCTCATTTTAATTTGAATGTTACTTCGAGTAAATGTTGTTTTGTTTTTTTTTCGGCTTGCTGCTAACGACCGAGGCTATGGGCATTTGGCGGTTTGCGGGAGCGTTCGCTGTCGTGGAACGACAAAGTGAATGCGGGAGCAAAACCGCCGGAATGCACGTCAGCCAGCCAATGACCCATAGGCGTGTGTTATAAGCAGCCCTTTTGTTTATCACTTATTTTCTGTTTTTTTATCAATTACAAACAATGATGAGACATAAGCTGTAAAAGTTCCAAAGAGTCCGACTCCAGCGGTCATTAATATTGCAGCAATTATTCGTCCTTCTGTTGTAACAGGAAATTTGTCCCCATAACCAACAGTCGTAATTGTAACATATGCCCACCAAATCGCATCTTCGGCACTTTTAATATTACTATTCGGATCATTCTCGACTTGCAGTATTGCAATGGCAGAAAAAATAATGAGTAAAACCGCAATAATTGAGACCGAAGTTAAGGCACCTTGTGCTTTATTTTTGAAAATGTGATTTACAAATTGTTTTGTTGAACGAAAAGCTCTAACAACACGAATTAATCTTATAAGTCGTAATAAGCGACCTGCTCTTAAGAAGTTCACCATCGGAATGCTCGAAACTAAGTCTATCCAACCCCAACGCATAAATTTCAATTTGTTTTCTGCCCTATAAAATCTAATACTAAATTCAATAAAGAAAAATATACAAATTGCAATGTCAATATAATTTAAGAGAATTGAAGTCTCTGGTGACAGTTTAAATAATGTATCAACAATCAATGCAACCAGAACATATATTGTTAATACAATAACGACTAAGTTTAATGCTCCAAGTTTGTTTTCTTTGTTTTCGTTTTGATATTTGGTCATATTTCATTCATTTTCTTTCGTAAACCTTTTTTCCACTTTTACTATAATGATATTTTCCACCTCTAGAACCTGTTAGAATAGTTTGTCCACTATTGGTTGAAACTGATGATTTCTCAGGTTTTTGAGGTGTTACTTCTGAACTTTTATTTGAAGAGTTTTGACTTTCGTGTAAATAACAATAACCACTTATATTAAGGGTTTTATTCTTGCACAGAACTCCTGCTTTTGTCATTCCCTTACATTGTACTGAAATAGTTGCTTTCTGCTCATCATCTTTTATGTCGGATTCACTTTTCTTGCTTTTCCATGTCCAACAAGAAATACACAAAGTCTTTTCAATATGATTTTCTTGGTTGTCAGGAAGTGATGGGAAAAAATCTATGTTAGTGAAACTCTCAACACTGTCTATTGAAACTGCAAAGTTTTGCAATGGAAGACTTGAACCTGTGTTAGCAATAATAAAACCAATTCCTTTTACACTTGGCTCAGTGTAATCTAAAATAACCTTGTAATAATAGTTTGGTATAGAAACTTTATTTATCCCGATTGTTTGAAGTCCTGATTTCAATACTGGTCCAGTAACAACGTAAACTTTTTCATTCTCTATAGCCCATGTTCTTACAAGTTCTTCCAATCTTTTCCAAATTCCTCTGTTGAAACTTGGAGTTTGTGGACTCATGTTACTATAAAAAAATGATTCTGCCATTGAAGTTGCTGACCAACCCATATCAGATGCCGGAGCTAAGTGTCCACTGTCATAACCTGAACCAGCATAATCTTTATCGGTTGCAGTTCCAGTCTTGACTTTTGGGTCTGGAATAAATTTATCTGTTCTTTCATAAAGTTTATTAGTTTCGTCTTTTGTCAAGTCATATGCCACCCAATTTGCTTGTTCGTGTGGTTCGTTGTAAAGTAATGAATATCCAAAATGTGTAACTATTATGTCATTTTGTGTTGTTCTAGGAATTTCTAATTTTGTTATATCTGTTGTTCTAATATTATATAGCGGAACACTGTCAGCATAAAGCCATGTTCCGTTCTCATAAAGCAGAACGACTTTATTTTCTTTAGTTTTTGCTTCTTGTTGTCCAAAAGTCAACACTTGAATTGCAAAAAGTGTCAGTAATATAAACGTCAAATTCTTCATTTCTTTTTTTTTAGGGTTGCTTATAACGACCGAGGCTATGGGCATTTGGCGGTTTGCGGGAGCATTTGCTGTCGCACCGCTACAAAAGTAAAAGCGGGAGTAAAGCCTCCTAAGTGCAATTC
>JACDZH010000286.1 GCA_013426815.1 Paludibacter sp. | reverse complement strand
GACAAATGTAAACTTTTTTCTTTAGGTACAACACCCGATACTCATATTATTTAATATTGACTTGAAAAACGGTAAACCACAGAAAAATAAAGACTTTGAATTAAAAAATGGTTTAGAGTCAGATGAAGCTGAAATAATGGTCGAAAGTCTTTTGATAATTCTGTATAAAATGAGATGTAATGTTTTTCATACAGAAAAAGGGTTTAACAATTCCCAAATAAGAATACTTGAACCCGCAAATATCTGTCTTAATAATTTGGTAGATAGGTTAATAGTAAAAGTGATGGCAGCTTAGAAAATTTATTGTCGGTACTAAACACAACAACTTTCGACGGATAAGATTAATCGTTCAAAATGTAAAACTTCAAACAAGTCTTTAATAATACCATAGAAGTACGGAAATATACATATCTTTGTGGTTATTATAAAGTAAATAATATGAAAAGGTATTTAGAAGAACTGCATAAACTACGGATATTCCGATTGAATGATGTTGAAAATCTGGTTGGGAATTTGAATTCCGCCAAAGATTTGCTTCAAAACTACAAAAAGCAAAAGCTGATTTGTCAGGTTCGGCGTGATTTGTATGTTATAACCGATTTGGCAAGTAAAATCAGCTTGGCAAATAAGTTTGAAATTGCGGGTAAAATTACTCCAACATCTTATCTTTCTTACCAATCGGCATTGGAATTTCATGGTCTGGCACATCAGGTGTTTTACGATTTGTGGGTTTCGAGTAGCAACCGCTTTAATTTGTTCGACTTTGAAGGTATTCGATTTCAGTATTGCGAATCAAAAAATATGGCAGGAGTAATTAATGCAAGTTCTAGTACATTTATCCGAGTTACTAATTTAGAACGTACTGTGATTGATTGTATTGATAAAATTGAACGTTGTGGTGGCTTGGAAGAATTGATACAGTGCTTATCGCTCATCACTTATTTGGATGAAGACTTATTACTCAATTACTTGTACGAATTCAACAAGCAATTTTTATATCAGAAGGTCGGATTTATTTTGGAATATTTTAAGCAGGAAATGAAACTTAGTGATAACTTTTTCAGCGTTTGTAAGCAAAAATTAGGAAAAAGCACTCGCTATTTGACAGATAGTATTGAATCTATTCAATATTTCAAAGAATGGAAAATGTGTGCTCCAACTAATATTCTTTCGGTTTTAGAACAAGGAGGTGAAAACTATGTATAAATACAACAAGAATGATTTAGATTTACTTGCTGCAAATACAGATTTTCTCCGTGATAATTTAGAGAAGGTACTTCGATTGAGTGATATTTTACAATACATGAACGCCAATCCATTGTTATTAAGTCATCTGGCATTAAAAGGTGGAACAGCCATTAATCTTGTTGTTTTTAATCTTCCTCGGTTATCGGTCGATATTGATTTGGATTTTACGAAGCATTGTTTACGCGAAGAGATGTTTGACCTACGGAAACTAATAAACAATGATATTCTAAAATACATGACTTCGCAAGGGTATGAACTTAATCCATCTTCAAAAAATCCACATTCGCTGGACTCATGGGTTTTTTTCTATCTGAATTCTACTGGAAACAAAGATAACATCAAAATTGAAATTAACTATTCAATGCGAAACCATGTTTTTGAACCCATTGAAAAAGAGTTGAATATTGAATCCTTATCTTTACGTTTTCAAGTGAGAACGTTGGCTAATTTAGAGCTATTTGGCAGTAAAATAAAAGCACTTATTGAGCGGACTGCTGCAAGGGATTTATATGATGTTTATAATATGTTAAAGCGCCATATTTTCTCAGATTCAGAACAATCAGCACTTCGTAAAATAGTGATATTATATTTGTCAATTGGAGGCAATACTCCTCCCAAAAGCGAATTTAATTTTAATGCTATTGATAATCTGAATTTTAGTCATATAAAGCGTAAATTAATACCAGTGTTAAAGAAAAGTGATAAATTTGAATTTGAGACAGCAAAATCGGAGGTTAAAACTTATCTGACCACATTAATGATGCTTACTGATAACGAGAAGCAATTTGTAGAAAAATTCAATCAAAAATTATATCATCCTGAGTTACTTTTTGATGAACAAGAAATCGTCGACAGAATTAAAAATCATCCAATGGCTATTTGGAAATGCAGTTTGGGTAATGTTTAATGAATCAACGAGCTGGACGCATTGAAGAAATTGTCGTATCGCTGATACGACAATTGAGAAAAATAATCGCCCAAAAAGCAAAAAAAACCACAGTAAGTTAGTGTTTAATTTGAGATGTCTTGCAGTGGCTTTTATAGCTTTTTGATAATAGGCAGAGCGGTCACAGTACATTGGTTTTAGCTTTACGGCTAAGAAAAAAAGAAGCCGATAAAGCTAAAACCAATGCACTGTAAGTTTTTTATCAGTTAGCATGTACGACTTTAAATTTATGTCATTGACTTATAGACAACAGATAAAGATAACGCCCTTTGGGCGAAAAAAGAAAGAGAAAGAGAAAGAAACAAAAAACCAAGTCTATACAACCAATGCACGATTTGGTAACACACGTCTATGTGCAATAGCCTAATTAGTAGCATTTTGGAGGTTCATCACCCGCATTCACTTCATCGTAGTGCGACAGTTAAAACTCTCGCCAATCGGCTACATGCCCATAGCCTCGGTCGTTAGCGGGTTATAGCAGAAAAAAAAAAGACAGTTCTGTATTTTGGACTAAAATCTTTGACGAACTGTTCACTTTGTGACTCGACTTGACGAGTAAAACGTGACAACTTTTTCTCAATTTCGAATATTTGCTTGGTGAACAATTCCTCGCAGATTTTTATGGAAAGAAAAGACAAAAAAACGACTTTTAATTCCGACTATGACCATAACGACTGAAAATAACTTAAAGAAATAAGACTGGAAAACAGGAAAGAAACAAACAAAAAATTACGAATATGAATGAAATTGTAAGACTTAAACATTGGCAAGTATTTAGTATTATTGGAGTTGGTTATATAATGAGCTATGTTTTACCGACAACTAATTTTAAAATTGGGAATATTACTTCAATTGAACTTGCAGCCATTGTGACAACTATTACATTATTTTTATTGTTTTTCTGGACTTTGACAATTGGATTGTTTTTAAACAGTATAACAAGAAACACACATCATTTTAAGAATTGGATTTTAATTTTAGCTATAATAAACGACATATATAATTACGCATATAATTTGTATCTTTGCAAACCAAA
>JACDZH010000285.1 GCA_013426815.1 Paludibacter sp. | reverse complement strand
CTCCTATGATACAACTTTTTGACACACTTTCTTATCCCGAACTCAGGTTAATAGTTATACTCCCTGCCAAAGTTCAAAAAGTAATGACCAGCATTATAAGATAAGCGAAACAGCAGGTTGCAGAAATTCAGACGGATGTTTCTACTATTAGGATATTTGATATTTATTTTTAATCAAATAAAATATTACCATAAAATCCACTTTAGTTTATAAATTAAAGAATTATTTTTCAAACAATTTCTTTAATAAATCAGGTCTTTTCATGCGTTGTAAATCGCGGATAATGGCATTTTTATACTCACTTTTGTACCAAAAGAAGAATTTACGTTGTTCCAGTTTTTCTTCTTTGTTTTTAGCCGTAAAAATTGGTTCCAGGGTGTACGGATGATAACCTGAATAATAGATTTCGGTAGCCAGTGTCATGGGGGTGGGCGTAAAATCCTGTACTTGTTCCAGTTTGAAATCAAAACTTCTAGTCAGGGCTGCCAATTCAGCCATATCTTCGTTACGACAACCAGGATGGCTCGAAATAAAGTATGGTATCAACTGCTGATTCAGTCCGGCTTCGCGGTTGATGCGTTCAAACTTCTTTTTAAATTCACCAAAATAGGCAAAACTTGGTTTCCGCATCATGTTCAGCACTTCGTCAGAAGTATGTTCAGGAGCAATTTTCAAGCGGCCTGAAACATGATTTGTTATCAATTCACGAATATATGTTTCGTGGCTTTTGTTTATTTCCACATTTTTAGGGTCGGTCATCAAAATATCGTATCGCACACCACTGCCGATAAAGGACTTTTTAATGCCCTGAATTTTATCTACCGAACGATAAATATCCAACAAAGGTGTATGATCGGTGTTCAAATTAAAACATGGTTTTGGAAATATGCACGACGGTTTTTGACATTGGTGGCAAATATTCATTTTCTTGCCTTTCATCTGATACATATTTGCCGACGGTCCGCCTAAATCGCTCAGATAGCCTTTAAAATCAGGCATTTCAGCAATTTGCTTCACCTCATTCAGAATTGATTCTTTGGAGCGGGAAACAATGTGTTTGCCCTGATGTGCCGAAATGGTACAAAATGAACAACCACCAAAACAACCACGGTGCAAATTCACTGAGAACTTAATCATTTCGTAGGCAGGAATGGTTTTGCCTTTGTATTTTGGATGAGGAACACGTGTGTACAGTAAATCGAAGGAAGCATCCAATTCGGCTTCATTTAATGGTTTGTAAGGTGGATTAACCACCACCCAACGGTTTCCGGTTTTCTGTAAAAGTCGGTTGGCTTCAAATTTATTCGATTCTTTCTCAATATGTTTGAAATTAGAAGCATAGAGCTTTTTGTCGGTCAGGCAAACTTCGTGAGAAACCAGTTCCAAATCTTTCCATTTGGGATGAACGGGGATTGCTTTCGATAAAAAAGAAGTTTGTGGAATGTCAATCAGTTCCTTAAATAATTTTCCTTCATGAAGTTTCTGCACAATTTCAATAATCGGCTTCTCCCCCATTCCATACACCAGCAAATCAGCTTTTGAATCCACCAAAATGCTTGGCATCAGCTTATCCGACCAATAATCGTAATGTGTGTATCGTCGCAACGATACTTCAATTCCACCAATCAATATTGGAACTTCCGGATAAAGTTTTTTTATAATGTTACAGTAAGTAATAGTGGCATAATCGGGTCGCATTCCGGCTTTACCATCGGGAGTATAAGCATCATCGGAGCGCAAGCGCTTGTTGGCAGTATAATGATTTACCATCGAATCCATATTTCCACCCGATACGGCAAAAAACATACGTGGACGACCCATTTTTTTAAAATCACGTAAATCATCACGCCAGTTGGGCTGTGGAACAATGGCTACACGCAATCCTTGTGCTTCCAACATACGACCAATCACCGCTGCACCAAAAGCAGGATGATCCACATAAGCATCACCGGTAAAAAAAACCACATCAACCTCTTCCCATCCCCGAATTTCGAGTTCTTTTTTGGTAGTTGGCAAAAAATCGGTCAGTTGATATTGTTGGGTTTGCATAGTTGTTTTTGCGAAATTAAACGCTTTGGTGAAGTTTTGGTTCAACAGCAGCGGAATATAGCGCAAAAGTATTGAAATAATTTGTGTGTGACCACCATTCCACGTTTGTAAAGGAAGGGAGAAAGTAAAAATGTCTAATGTATCTTTGACAAATCGTAAGGTGTTTCTTGATATACAAAATAGTTCAGCCAATTGGTGAAAAGCAAATTAGCATGGCTCCGCCAACGAACCAAGGGCTCATTGTTTGGATCATTGACTAGATAATAATTTTGAGGCATATTGATTTGTAATTTTTTTGCCAGATCACGTTTATATTCACTATCCAGGGTTTTTGCTGAATACTCTGAATGTCCGGTTACAAAAAATTCACGACCGTTGCGTCCCATAACCATGTACACACCTGATTCGGATGATTCGGAAAGTAAAGTCAATTCAGGTACTTTCTCAATATCTTCGGCTCTCACTTCGGTATGGCGACTATGTGGCACATAAAACACATCATCGAAACCACGAAAAATGGGATTGTGAGGATCAAATTTTTTATGCTCGAAAACCCCAAACATCTTAGCATCCAAGGGGTATTTTGGAACTCCGTAATAGTGGTGCATACCAGCTTGT
The DNA here is from genome assembly GCA_013426815.1 of Paludibacter sp. Lineage (GTDB taxonomy): Bacteria > Bacteroidota > Bacteroidia > Bacteroidales > Paludibacteraceae > Paludibacter. Next base: position 564 of record JACDZH010000285.1, on the reverse strand, counting down.
GCTGCCCAACAGATAAACAAGGTAGAAGTTACGTGTGTACGCGCCCAATCGAAAATTTTTGTAATTTCGTCCCAATAGGTGACTTCTTCAAATTCCAACAATTCAACAGGTGCACCGGTAATTATCATACCATCATAATTACTTTTTTTAATGATTTCAAAATTCTTATAAAAAGTCATCATGTGTTCAATAGGCGTATTCTTGGACGTATGGCTTTTCAATTGTAAAAAGTCTATTTCTATTTGCAATGGCGAATTGGAAAGTAATCGAATTAAATCTGTTTCAGTTGTAATTTTGATGGGCATTAAGTTTAAAATCACAATTTTCAACGGACGAACTTCCTGACTCGAAGCACGTTCCGAATCCATAACAAAGATATTCTCTTCGCGAAGTGCATCAACAGCAGGCATTTTAACAGGTATATTTAATGGCATAGCAGAAAAATATAAAATTTTGAATAAACTTATAAGGTTTATTTTATTCCACAAATATAATGGTTTTTATTATAACAAACCACTGTTGTCCGGTAAAAGAATTTTGATTAGATTGAAAAAAGAGGAGCCA
>JACDZH010000284.1 GCA_013426815.1 Paludibacter sp. | reverse complement strand
TCACCTCAATTATCAATTGAATTTTAAAATTCTTATCCCGAACTCAGGTTATTATTAAATTTCATCTTCGAATTAAAATGAACATAAATGTGTTGTGGTTTGTTTAAATTACAATATTAAAAAAGTTTAAATTGATTATTATGAAAAAAAACATGGGATCTTATGACAAATTAATTCGACTCGGTGTTGCAATCGTGTTAATTATTTTGTATTACAAGGGTGTATTCCCCGAACCACTGGGAATTATTGCATTGGTAATAGCATTAGTTTTTACAGTAACAAGCTTGGTTAGTTTTTGCCCACTTTACACACTTTTTGGACTTAGCACTTCTAAGAAAGAAAAGTAGTAAATATATTTTTAACTTTTAGAAAATACAACCCTTTTTTATAAAAAAGGGGTTGTATTTTTTTAATCTCAATCTATACAATTTTGAAGAAATAGAAGTTTTTAAAAGTTCTTTTTTGACAATTTCAAATATCAACGAAATACATATTGTTTATTTATTTTAAATTCAATACGTTAATAATTTATTGCTATCTCGGCTTTACAATTCGAAAATATGTATAATTAAAGTTGAAAGTATTTTTGTCAATTGAATTGAATTTAGTACTTTTGTGGCGAAATTAAAAAAACTCAATTCTAAACTATAAATGAAATGATTAAAGTAGGTATCAATGGTTTTGGTCGCATAGGACGCTTGGTATTCCGTGCTGCTCAAGAAAGAAACGATGTTCAAATCGTTGCAGTTAATGATCCATTTTTGGACATCGATTATTTAGTGTACATGTTGCAATACGATACAGTACATGGTAAATTTCAAGGCAAAATAGAACACAAAGATGGCAAACTGCTTATCAATGGTGTTCAGGTTGCTTTTTTTGCAGAAAAAGATCCTGCTAATATTGGCTGGGGTGCTGTAAGTGCTGATTATGTTGTTGAATCGACTGGTGTTTTCACGACCATCGAAAAAGCAGGCTTTCACTTGAAAGGTGGCGCTAAAAAAGTAGTTATATCTGCTCCTTCAAACGATGCTCCAATGTTTGTTTGTGGTGTTAACTTAGAAACTTATACAAAAGACATGGATGTTGTTTCAAATGCATCCTGTACAACTAACTGTTTGGCACCTATGGCTAAAGTAATTAACGACAACTTCGGAATTCTTGAAGGTTTGATGACAACTGTTCATGCAGCTACCAATACGCAAAAAACCGTTGATGCACCATCTTCTAAAGATTGGCGTGGTGGTCGTTCAATTTTAGGAAATATTATTCCTTCAACTACCGGAGCTGCAAAAGCTGTTGGTAAAGTAATACCTGAGTTGAATGGTAAATTAACAGGTATGGCTTTCCGTGTTCCAACTGCAGATGTTTCTGTAGTTGACTTAACAGTACGTTTGGAAAAAGCTGCTTCATACGACGAAATCAAAGCTGCAATGAAATTAGCCTCTGAAACTACAATGAAAGGTATACTTGGATATACCGAAGATTCTGTAGTTTCTTCTGACTTTATCCACGAAACACGCACTTCGGTTTTTGATGCAGGTGCAGGTATTGCTTTGAATGGTAAGTTCGTAAAATTAGTAAGTTGGTATGACAACGAGTGGGGTTATTCTTCAAAAGTATTAGATTTAATAGCACACATGGATTCAGTAAATTAATCTGAATTATTTAGAATTAAAAAATCCCTAGTAATAATTATGTTGCTAGGGATTTTTTTTTAGTTTTATATGTTTTTAAAAATTAATAAGAAAACCTAACGTTTAAGTTTTTCTTCTATTTCACGAACACTTGTGCGGAAATTCTTGTCACAATCCATTAAATCATTTACAATTTTGCAGGCATGTAACACAGTGGCGTGATCACGTTGTCCAATGGTATTGCCAATTGAAGATAATGAATTTTTGGTCAATTGTTTTGATAAATACATTGCAATTTGGCGTGCTTGAACCACTTCTCTCTTTCTACTTTTTGTAGAAATTGCATCAACTGTCAAAGAAAAATATTCACAAACTACATCACGGATTTTTTCTACTGAATTTACTTTTTGCGTAATGTTTACAATTCGTCTGATAATTTTCTCTGCTAGAGTAACATCAATAGGCATATCGGCAAGTGTTGAGTGTGCCAAGAGCGAAACCAATACACCTTCCAAGTCGCGCACATTATCCACTACATATTCGGCAATAAATTTGACTACTTCTTCCGAAATTTCGAGACCATCGCGGTAAATTTTACTTTCGAGAATTGACTTTCTTAAATCAAAATCGGGCTTTTCAATTTCGGCTGATAAACCCCATTTAAAACGGGTGAGCAACCTTTGCTCTAAACCTACCATAACAATTGGAGAACGATCGGAAGTTAGAATCAATTGCTTTCCGATTTGATGTAAGTGATTGAAAATATGAAAAAATGTATTTTGAGTACCTGTTTTTCCAGCAAATTCTTGAATATCGTCAATAATTAAGACATCAATTGTTTGATAAAAATTTAAAAAATCATTTTGAGAGTTACTTCGCACAGAATCAGTATACTGAATCTGAAATGTATTTGCAGATACATATAACACTCTCTTTTCAGGATGTAATTGTTTAGTCATTACACCAATAGCATTTGCCAAGTGTGTTTTTCCTACACCCGATTGTCCATAAACAAACAATGGATTAAAAATTGTTTTTCCAGGTTCGTTAGCAATACTAATGCCGGCTGTTCGAGCCAGTTTGTTACTATTTCCTTCAATCAGGTTATTGAAGTTATATGCAGGATTTAATTGTGGATCTATGTCGGGTAATTGGAGTTTTTGATAAGGACTGATATATGAATTACCAGTGATTGGTTTTGGTTGTTCTACAGTACTTGGTATTTGTGTACCTTTACCGCTCGATTTATCTATTAGCACACGATATTCAAGTCGAGTGCCAACAGCCACTTCGCGATATAAGGTCATACGCAATAAGTCAATATATTTTTCCTCGATATATTCAACAAAAAACTGGCTTGGTACCTGCAATACAAATATGTTATTTTCGTATTTTAATGGAACAATTGGTGCAAACCATGTATTGTATGATGCTTCACTTATATTGTCTTTAATAACATTTAGGCAACAAATCCATAACTGATCGTGGGTCTTCAACATTTTGGCTCTAATTCAAAAAAAATTTTACTCGGGTTATTAAAAAAAAATATAATTCATTTATAATCGAACATTGTTGTCCGCTAAAAGCGGTATTTAAAAATTTATTGTTGTTATAAGGTCT
>JACDZH010000283.1 GCA_013426815.1 Paludibacter sp. | reverse complement strand
CTGTTAAAATATAATCTATATATTTGTACCCCGAGACAACGCAGGACACACAGCTGATTGCACATAACACACGCCTAAGCGCATTGGCGGCTTGACGTGCATTTAGCGGCATTTGCTCCCGCATTCACTTTGTCGTTTCACGACAGCGAATGCTCCCGCAAAACGCCAATGCACTTAGCCTCAGTCGTTAGGCGGCATAGTAAAAAAACATAAATTCTTGAATTTTTATGCAGAAGAACATAAAAAATGGATTTTGTACAAATGTTGAAAAATGACATAAAAATATTGAGAATTACGAATTAAATGCATATCAATATAAAACAATCAACTAAAACTAAGTTACAATGAGAAACAAAAATCCACCCAAGCATTTTTCTTTAAATTTATACAGAGCATCAAATAAGAACTATTTTAAACAATTTAAAAATTATATTATGAAAACAATATCATTAATACTAACATTCTTATCACTTCCCTTTATTTTTCTTGGTTGTAAGAATGATGACCTTAGTTTTGCTAATGAGAATATAGTGATTGATAATCAACCAAGTATTTCAATTTACAAGACAAAGAATAATTATTTTAACTACGTGTATGTAGGAGTTGATAGTGTTGGCAATATTACTATGACACCCTCATATACATCGACAGATTCTCGTATAATTGTCAAAGATAAAGGCAAAGTTACATACACTCAACGCTGGTTGCTTAAAAGTGGATATATTGTTTGTAAAGAAATGAATTATGACAAGATGGCTTTTACAAATATAACATTCCAGGAACTAGTTGAACATACTGATTCAATCGGAAGCGACATTCCAATTAATTGGTTTCAGTCACGAATTATTGATAAAGATCCTTTCACAGAGTATTATTGGTTAGGTGGATTAAATAAACCACATCAAGAATTCACGCTTGGACAAATCAACGATATGCTTGAAAAAGGAACAATTGAAACCGTATTAAAAAAAATAAAATAATAAAAAACTACTGAAAAATGAAGAAATCATCAAAAATCAGAATGATCGCAGTTACAATATTTGCGGCAATTTTAGTATTACTACCCATTTCTGTAACGGCACAAGAAATTGGATTTAACAAAATTGAGAAAATAGCATTAAAGGTATTTTCTTTAAAATCCAATCGAAGTGCTTCGAGTCTTAAAATTTCAAAGGCAATACCAATTTATAGCAACAATGAAGTTGCATACTATATATTTAATTTTGAACCATCTGGACACATTATTGTCTCTACAAATAAAGCTTTTGAGCCAATTTTAGGATATGGATTAAACTCTACAATTGATTTTGATAGTATACCTTTAGGTCTGAAGTTTTTATTAGACAATTATAAAAATGAAATAAGTCAAACAAAAAAGCAAGGGCTTATAATAAGTAAAGAAACCTCGTCTAAATGGGAGAATTATATAAACTTAGATATTAATGCTTCTTTACAAAGTTATTCAACTGGCACATATTTATTACAAACAACTTGGGCTCAGGACAATGGCTATAACCGGTTTTGTCCATTAGACCCAATTACAAATTTAAGAACTATTGTTGGTTGTGGGGGAGTTGCACTTGGTCAAATTTTATATTACTGGCAATGCCGTGTTTTTCCTGACAACTCAATAACATACACACCAGCTCGCTTTTTATCACCATTAACCGTTAACTTTTTTGGTCAGAATTATAATTGGTCAAGTATGTCAAAAACCTCTTCTGATGACTATAATGCGCTAATGCTATATCATAGTGCTGCATCGATTCGTGCTGATTTTGGTAGTGCATCGACAACAAACTTTGCGACTAATACACGAACAGCTTTAGTTACCTATTTTGGATTCAATGCTAATAATATTCAAAATAAGGATAGCTATACAAATGCCACATGGATTAATATGCTTAAAACAGAAATAAATGCAGAACGCCCAATTTATTATTCTGGCTATAATTATAGCGGAAGTTATGGCCATGCATGGGTTATTGATGGCTATAACAGTAGTGATTTTTTTCATTGCAATTGGGGATGGTCGGGAAATTACAACGGTTGGTATTCATTAAGTGCTTTGAACCCTAGTTCATATTCTCTTAATGATGGTCAATCAGCAATACTTAATGTATATCCAATGCTTGATGCTTGTTCTGGTTTAAATGGTTCTTCTGACATTTGTACAGGTAATTATACATACTCTATCTCAATTCCAACAAGTGCCAGTGTGGTATGGTCAAAATCAGGAAATCTTACACAAGTTGGAGGTAATACTGGTACAAGCTACACTGTACATTCAACAACTGCTCAAAGCGGTACGGGTTCTATCACAGCCACAATTTATAATAGTCAAAATCAAGTATTCAAAACAAGAACCAAAGATGTTTGGACTGGTCCACATGCTTCAATTAATGGAATCGAAACAATGCTGAAAGGAAGAACTAGAACTTACACTTTAAATGTTATAAGTGGACAGCCCATAACAAGTTTTAACTGGAGTGCAGATGGAGGCGTAATACCTGTTGGTTCTACAACTTCATCATCTTTCACAGTTAAAGGAACTGGCTGTGGTAGTGGAACAGTATCATGTACTTATGGTAATTCATGTGGTACAGGTGACGAACAATTAGATATTGAAGTAATATGTGAAACTCTTTCCATGTTACTTTCTCCCAATCCGACAAGTGATCTAATCAACATAAATCTTGTTACTGCTTTTGATAAAACCGCAGTTATAGATGACAATAATTTACTCGCTGAAAGTTACACAACAAAACAAGAAAATAACCAATATGAAGGTGAATTTGAAATTCAGGTATGGAATGAATACTCAGGATTAATAACTAAAATAAAAGATAAGAACAAACCAAATCTTCAAATTTCATTAAAAAACAAACCGAGAGGCATGTATTACTTTCATTTAATTGTCAACGGTGTTGTAGTAAAGAAAAAAACAATAATATTAAAAGATTAAACAAAATACTTTATCATATTAAACTACAGCCGCCATTACACACTGTGTATTTGGCGGCTTAAATCATATTTTGACAATTTTTGAAAAGAAAAAACAGTCTCTCAACTTGATAAATCTCAGTGGAAACACAAACTCTTATCGGTTTGACTTCTAAACGACAGACAGAATTTTCGCTTTGCATGTGGAAAGTGCAGATTAACAGCGACAAACGAAGACAAATATGAACAAGTGATATTACAACGAAACACAAAACCAATCGAGTAGGTAAAGGGGAATCTCACCCCTAAACCTCT
>JACDZH010000282.1 GCA_013426815.1 Paludibacter sp. | reverse complement strand
TGATCTGCCCAGTAGTGATTCAGCTCGAGGATGATATCCTGAAAATTCATGGGGGATTCCTTGATGATGGGGAAAGGTATGGGGAAGAAACAATTTTTTACCTGTCAGCAAAGCGCCTTAAAATACCATAGCCGGTATGTGTGGTAAATCCTTTTCTCGCATAAGCGCTCCAAAACGGGGATCGTGGGTGAGAAAACCCTTTTATTGTTTTTTTGAGAGTGGTCTCCCATGTTTCATCTTGCTGCCATTGATCAGATTCAAGAGGTTTTGCGCACCGCTAAGTCCATAGCGGTGGTGGGTTTCTCACCCAAACAGAACAGGCCCAGTTATCTGGTGGGTTGCTATCTGATTCAGGCTGGATTTCGTGTTTTTCCGGTGAATCCAGGGCATGCTGAGATCTGTGGCGTTCACTGCTACCCGGATCTTGGCTCAATCCCGGAACCGGTTGATGTGGTCAATATCTTCAGACGTTCGGAGGAGGTGCTGCCGGTGGTTGTGGAGGCCATCAGGATCAAGGCAAAAATAATCTGGATGCAGCAGGGGATCGTCAATACTGAAGCAGCCGCCCTGGCCGAGCAGGCCGGACTGGTTGTTATCATGGATCGCTGCCTCAAGGTCGATCATCTCCAGTTTGGTTCTCACTAAGGCGGCATTGTTCATATTTCTTTATCGTTAGGCTGATCTCTTTATGGAACCACAGCTCTTGAGCATTCGCGGGGCGCGAATGCATAATTTGAAAAATATTGATGTCGATCTGCCGCGCAACAGTCTGGTGGTTTTTACTGGACTTTCAGGGTCCGGAAAGTCCACCCTGGCCTTTGATACCCTGTATGCGGAAGGGCAGCGCCGGTATGTGGAGTCTTTATCCACCTACGCCCGGCAGTTTCTTGGCCAGATGGACAAGCCGGATGTGGATTCGCTGGAAGGACTTTCGCCAGCCGTATCCATTGAGCAGAAGACCACCAGCAAGAACCCTCGTTCAACGGTGGGGACGGTCACCGAGATCTACGACCATTTGCGTCTGCTCTTTGCTCGATGTGGTCATGCCCATTGTCCCCAATGCGGCGAGGAGATCCGTTCCCAGTCCATAGAGGAAATGGTGCAGGGCCTGCTGGCCCTGCCTGAAGGCACCAGGGTGGTGCTGCTGGCGCCCCTGGTGACGGGCAAGAAAGGCCGTCACGAACAGGTTCTGGCACGGATTCGGAAGGAAGGTTTTGTCAGGGTCAGGATCGATGGCGAAATCCTCCACGCCGATGAGGCGGAGGTGCTGGACAAAAACCGTCGTCACTCCATTGAGGTGGTGGTGGACCGACTGGTACTGAAATCATCCGTCTCCCGTCGCTTGACGGATTCGATCACGACGGCGGTCAGATTGACCGAAGGCTTTCTGCTGGTGAGTTTCCCCGATGAAGGCCGGGAGCAGTTGTTCAGTGAGCTTGCGGCCTGTCATCGGTGTGGAATTTCCATGCCTGCCCTTTCCACCCAGCTGTTTTCCTTTAATAATCCGCAAGGTGCCTGTGAGGAATGCGGTGGTCTGGGGGTGAAACAGTTTTTTGATCCCGAACTCCTGGTCCCGGACCCAGGTCTGAGCCTGCTGGATGGAGCCATCGCCCCCTGGGGAAAACGGATAGAGAATTCATTTTCCGGTCAGATCTTGGCGGCCCTGGCCACCCATTTCAAGTTTTCCATGGCCACCCCCTATAAGAAGCTGCCGGCTGAAATCCGGGAGATCATTCTCTACGGTTCCGGGCGCGAGGAGATTTCCTTTCATTATCAGAAAGGGAAACGGACAACACGCTCCGAACAGAGCTTTGAGGGGGTTATCCCCCAGTTGGATCGTCGCTATCATGAGACGCAATCGACCATGGTGCGCGAGGAGCTGGGCCGGTACATGAATGAACAGACCTGTCCCCGGTGCCATGGCGCCAGGCTGAAGCCCGAGGCGCTGGCGGTGCGGGTTGGCGACTGGTCAATTCATGGCCTAACCGCACTCTCCATTGACGCCTTGCTGCAAGACCTGCCTTTGCTGCCCTTCAGTCCTCGTGAACAGCAGATTGGCCAGCCTATTCTCAAGGAGATCGGGGATCGGCTCTCATTTTTGAAAGATGTCGGGCTTGGCTATCTTTCCCTTGATCGGCGGTCTGGGACCCTCTCAGGGGGAGAGGCCCAACGCATCAGGCTTGCCTCCCAGATTGGTTCACGGCTGGCCGGGGTTCTGTATATCCTCGATGAGCCCAGTATCGGGCTGCATCAACGGGATAATCATAAACTGATCAAGACCTTGGTGGAGTTGCGTGACCTTGGCAATAGTGTCATTGTTGTTGAGCACGACACCGATACCATTCTCGCCGCGGACCATGTCCTTGATATGGGGCCGGGTGCCGGGGTGCATGGTGGCGAGGTGGTCTACAACGGATCGGTTGCCGGACTCCTGGCGTGTCAGAATTCCCTCACCGGGGACTATCTGTCTGGAAGAAGAGCCATTGCTCTGCCTGCCAGACGTCGCCCTGTTCGCAGGGGGAAACAGCATGCCCTGCACCTTGAAAAGGCTTCAGTGAACAACTTGAAGCAGGTTGATGTGGCCTTTCCCCTGGGGGTAATGACCTGTGTGACCGGAGTGTCAGGATCGGGCAAAAGTTCACTGGTGATGGAGACCCTGTTCCGATTGGCCAAAAAAGGACTGGAGCAGCGCGTTCCTCGGGCCCAGGGTGAAGGCGCGGTTCTTTCCGGCCTGGAACTTGTGGATAAGGTTGTGGATATTGATCAGAGTCCCATTGGCCGGACCCCCCGGTCGAATCCGGCAACGTATACAGGGGTGTTCACTCCCATTCGGGAGCTTTTTGCCAGGCTGCCTGAGGCCCGGGCGCGGGGATATAAAATCGGGCAGTTCAGTTTCAACATGAAGGGCGGGCGATGCGAGGCCTGCGAGGGTGAAGGGGTGAACAGGATTGCCATGCACTTTCTCCCCGATGTCTACGTGGTCTGTGAAGCCTGCAAGGGGAAGCGGTACAATCAGGAGACCCTTCATATTCGTTATCGTGATAAAAATATTCATGAGGTCCTTTCCATGACTGTGGAGGAGGCCCTGGTCTTTTTCCAGAATATCCCCCCCCTTAAAAATCGTCTGCAAACCCTTTCCGATGTTGGGTTGGCGTATATTACTCTGGGTCAATCCTCGGTGACCTTGTCCGGGGGGGAGGCCCAGAGGGTGAAGCTCGCCAAGGAATTATCAGGGCGAGCCAGCGGCAGGACCCTCTATATTCTCGATGAGCCCA